>CAZHXC010000489.1:0-2976 GCA_964536145.1 uncultured Spirochaetales bacterium
GCGGCTCGGTAGGATGATACCTCGAATAAACGCCCATCCCGGCGTTAGTCATAATTACGAGCGTGATCACGAGTACAACGTATGGTTTACCCTGGCCGTACCACGTAGCGTGGACTTCTCAGAGGTGATATCGGGTCTTATCGGCGATGATACGGGAGCGGAGAACGTTCTCATATTGCCGGCTTTGAAAACCTACAAGCTGCGGGTGCGGCTGCCGTCGTCACGCGGTGTGGATTCAAATCGAACCGCCGGGATTGACACCGAGCCAACCGGCGCACCAAAACTGAGTGAATCAGAGACGCGGTTGCTCCGGGTTCTCGAACGTCCGTTCCACATCGTCCCCCGCCTATGGCGCGATATTGCCGATGCGGCGGCAATGGATGAGGCTTCGGTGATGGCGTTGGTAGAGAAATGGAAACGGGCGGGTATTATCCGCAGAGTTGCGGGAGTGCTGCGGCATCGCCGTATCGGTTACACGGCGAACGCCATGAGCTGTTTCGCACTGCCGACAGAGCGGATAGACGCGGCCGGTTATACAGCCGCCAAACATACCTTTGTCTCCCATTGTTACCACCGGCAGGGGAGTGAGAGATGGAGTCTCCCACTCTTCGCCATGATTCACGCCAAGCAACGTCATCAGTGTCTGGAATACGCGGCTCTGATAGCAGGAGAAATCGAGGCAGATACGTATGAAGTGTTGTTCTCTTTACGAGAGTTCAAGAAAGAACGAGTTCGATATTTTACAGGAGTAATTTTATGACCAAATCACAGCAACTATTCAACCGCGCGGTATCCACCATACCGGGAGGCGTCAACAGCCCGGTAAGGGCCTTTGGTTCGGTGGAACGAGAGCCCGTCTACATTTCGTCCGGAAACGGATCGCGGATCAGAGATGTCGACGGAAATGAATATGTAGATTTTGTCTGTTCCTGGGGGCCGCTCATCCTTGGCCATGCGAACCCGGAGGTTGCGGAGGTACTTCGAAAGGCTATCGAGCGTGGAACGAGTTTTGGCGCGAACACTGAAGTGGAGGTGGAGTTCGCCGAACTGATCACATCCATCGTACCATCCATCGATATGGTACGAATGGTCAACTCCGGAACCGAAGCGACGATGAGCGCGGTACGTTTGGCTCGAGGCGTCACCCAACGAGAGAAAATCATCAAGTTCGACGGCTGTTATCACGGCCATGGCGACAGTTTTCTGATCAAGGCGGGGTCCGGAGTGCTGACGCTGGGTATACCGGGAAGCCCAGGGGTTACAAAAGGAACGGCTTCTGACACGCTGATCGCTTCGTTCAACGATCCGCAATCCGTGCAATCATTGTTGGATGAGAATCCCGGCGAGGTCGCGGCGGTTATTCTGGAGCCGGTAATGGGGAATGCGGGCGTCATCCCGCCGGACCCGGGTTTTCTTCATGAGATACGTCGCATGACAAAGAGCGCGGGGGCACTGCTGATATTCGATGAAGTAATTACCGGTTTTCGTGTGAGTCTTGGTGGAGCGCAGGAGCTTTACGGAGTTGATCCTGATGTAACCTGTCTTGGAAAGATTATCGGCGGCGGGCTGCCTGTGGGCGCTTTTGGGGGAAAGAGAGAGATCATGGAGCAACTCGCGCCGACGGGACCGGTGTATCAAGCGGGAACACTTTCCGGTAATCCCCTGGCGATGTCCGCCGGGCTGGAAACGGTTCGTATCCTGAAGCGCGACGGCATTCACGAAAAGCTCGAGACGCTTTCCGGCAAACTCGCGAACGGCATCGCTGACAATACGAAACGCCTTGGCCTGCCATACACGGTGAATAGAGTCGGATCAATGATGAGCATCTCATTTTCCGACAATCCGGTTCGGACTTTCGCTGATTCATCCGGGATCGATACCAAGGCATTTAACCGGTATTTCATCGAAATGCTCTCACGCGGCGTCTACGTAGCGCCTTCCGCCTTCGAGGCGGCATTTGTGTCTTCTGCGCACAGCGATGCGGATATCGACCGCGCTATAGAAGCGAACTATGAGAGCTTAAAAGCGATTGTTGATTGAAGTAGCAGAGCCGGCAGTAACCGCCCCATTGACAGGTTAGCGCTTCGCGTATAAGCTGAGAATCAACGTGCAAGAGTGCCGGCGTCAGCCGGTGGAAAGAAGGGAAAGCCGGTGAGAATCCGGCACTGTCCCGCAACTGTATACCACTACCCGAAGGGTATTGCCGGTAAGTCAGATAACCTTCCTTGTACTGAAAGCTCAATATGAACGCCTCGAGGAAGGTGATTTGGGAAGTAACTGCTGTCGTATATTCCTGCGAATAAGAACACTGAAGCTTACAAACACTTCAACCCGGCGTTCTCAAACATCAGGGTTTTTCATAACAAACACCCTGTAAAGGAGAACTTATGAATCAGCTTCGTTGTATGTCATCAACCTTCTGTGCGCTGCGAAACCTGTTTGCGGCTTTGCTATTCGCGGCGGCTCTCCCTGTGCTCGGTGATCCCGGTCCGTTTCCCATTCGGGTCATCGATGCCAGGGGGCAAACCCTTGAGATCGACAAGACGCCGTCGAGCGTGGTGTCGCTGTCACCGTCGGTCACCGAGTCGCTCTTTGCCGTAGGCGCCGGAAACATCGTGAAGGGAGTCACCACATACTGTAACTATCCGCCTGAAGCCGCGGACATCGAAAAGATAGGAGGATTTGCGGCTAAATCGATAAGTATCGAGGCGATCGTTGCACTCGAGCCGGATCTCGTATTCACCGACCTTTCCCGTCACGGTTCGATAGTTGGAGTTCTCGAAAGCTACGGTATCGATGTCATTGTGACCAACGCTACATCGATCGACGATATTTATGATGTCATAACCTTGATAGGTGCTGCTACCGGCAATGAAAAGGCGGCTCTTACCCTGGTTGACGGCATGAAATCCCGGATATCCGCAGTTTCCCGAATCACCGGAGGTATACCCGAGGATGAAAAACCCAGAGTTTTCT
>CAZHXC010000490.1:0-1861 GCA_964536145.1 uncultured Spirochaetales bacterium
CTCACATCTGGGGACCAATCGAGCGGCCGGAAGAAGTCCGTGCGCTTCTCGATCAAACAGATCCGGATATCGTCTCATGGATCCCGGACACCGCTCAGCTCAATCTTGGTGGGGGGGATCCGGTACAGCTGATAAGCGATTATTACGATCGGCTTGCCGCGGTTCACTGGAAGGATTCCAAGGCGTCGTACAGAGGCTACACCGGCCCTACGCCGACTAAGGAGATGCACGCAGAAGAGATCCTGTACAAAGACCTCGGAGCAGGCGGTGTGGACCACCCGGCAATCTGGAAAATGCTGAGTGAGCGCGGCTATAACGGATGGATAACCCTGGACCTCGATCCACCGAGAGCCAATGAAGGAGAAGGCTCTGTTGAGGAGAAGATCGCCATCAATTGCAGGTATCTCACAGAGACTTTGCAGGTTCCGCATTTTTAGACATTCTTGGACATCCTCGGGTGCTCTCGGGCGGCTGTGCAGGCCGGCGGGTAACTCGTATACTATTGACACAACGGAGGAAGAAAAATGGCAACGTACAAACACGATCACACCCACATCACCAGCGCGGATCCCGATGCGGTGGTGGCGTTCTATACACAGGTGATGGGATTGAAGGTCATCAAGGAAATTGAGCTCGCCGGAGGAAAAAAAGCGACTGATGTCGATATGGGCGGGGTGCCGGTGCGGATTTCCTCCGCCACAGGCGCCGATGATGTGCTCGGTCCAATTTACGGGTTGCACCACATCAGCCTCGATGTTGATGACCTGAAGAGCGCGGTTGAAGACCTCAGGGCAAATGACGCAGAAATTGTCGTCGAGCCGAAAGAGACACCTTCAGGCGCCTTGCTCGCCTTTGTGAGGTGTCCTGACGGGACCCTCTACGAGCTGCTTCAGAAAGGATAGTAGGAAAGCTACAGACAAACCGGATCAGCGTCCTCGCACCAATCGATTTCGCAAATTTGACGCAAGAGATCGGCTAGCCTATGCTTTTTGTAGTGACCACACCTGCAGGATTCACATCACCACTTATGCTCTTCTGAGGAGGCATAACTATGGATTTTATTGTTGAACATGCAGAGACGTACGCAGCAAGTATCAAAGACGTCCCGGGCGCTGTAGCGAGAAAACTCAGCACACTTGCTGAATCCGGCGCTGATCTGGAACTCATTATCTCCCGGCGTGCGCCGGACAATCCAGGCACCGGAGTCTTGTTCGTCACGCCACTGCGTGGTGACCGGGAGATCGAGGCGGCTACCATGGCGGGTTTCACCGTGAGCAACAGCATGCACTCCTTACGTATCGAGGGGGACAACAGACCGGGAGTCGCCGCTGAAATTGCGCGCGAGATCGGTGAGGCGGGCATTAACCTCCACGGATTCTCGGCGGCCGTGATAGGCACCAGGTTTGTAGCCTATCTTGCGCTCGACAGCGCCGGTGACGCCGCAAAGGCCATGGAGGTCATGCAGAAGACGGCCGCGGAGAAGGTCTCCTAAAGACGAGGAACGGCCGTCAACCCGTTTTCCGCTTATACGCTCACAAGCTCGACTTCTTTCCTGCGCCCGGAATGAAGTGTGAGGTCAGCTTGTGACACTTTTTCCGGCGCTTCTTCCGCCGGACGTTGAGACGGTGTGGAAGCGTGTTCGACCGAAAGCTTGAACTGGGCAATCATCTGTTTCAGCTGTTGTGCCTGAGACGCGAGCTCCTCTCCGGCGGATGCGCTTTCTTCTGCGCTGGCAGTGTTGGATTGCGTTACCTGGTCGATCTGCTCGAGGCCCTCGTTGATCTGCTGAACGGCTGATGCCTGCTCTTTGCTTGCCGTTGCGATCCCTGCGAGCAGTTGTGCAACCTTGCCGGACCCTGTC
>CAZHXC010000490.1:1871-2973 GCA_964536145.1 uncultured Spirochaetales bacterium
AATTTCTGAAAGTTGTGTGGCCGTTTCTTCGGCGGACTCCGTACCGTTTGTAATATTTCGGGTAGTCTCTTCCACCATTTGTGTTGTCTCTTGCACCGCTTCAGCGCTTCGTATAGCGAGATTCCTCACCTCTTCCGCTACTACCGCGAATCCCTTACCGTACTTGCCGGCCCGGGCAGCCTCCACATTTGCGTTCAGCGCCAACAAGTTAATTTGAAAGGCGATATCGTCGATAACCTTGACCACTTTGGAAATTTGATCCGATGACTCGTTGATCCGTCCCATCGCAGCCATGAGCTGGTCCATTTTACTATTGCCGGCCTCTGCATTTTGGACCGCGGTGTCTGCGAGCGAGTTCGCCGTCGTAGAGTTGTCTGCGTTTTCGGTTGCCTGGCTGCTGATTTCATTGAGGGAAGAAGAGATCTCCTCGAGTGAGCTCGCCTGCTCGGTCGCTCCCTGAGACAATTCCTGTCCCGCCTGGGAGACCTGTGCCGCTCCCGATGATACTTGCTCTATGGCTGTCGCAACCCGAATAAGCAACGTGTTGAGTGACTCACGCATTTCCAACAGTGATTGCCCGAGGCCATCGACGTTTGAGGCTTTTTTGATATCCACCGTCAAATCCCCGGAAGCGATGATACTCACAACTTCAGCTTTATATTTTAGAGAATCTACCATCGTTCCGAATGCTTCCGCCATGGCCCCAATTTCGTCCTTGTTCTTGATGGTGAGTTTTTCAATCTCAAAGTCACCCATCGAGATCCGCGTGGAAATACGTGTGACCTGCTTCAAGGGACGGGTGATGTTGCGGGTGATAAAAAAGGCCAGAAGAACAGCTGTTATCAGCCCGATGATGCTTACAAGAACCGCGAGCATGGAGACCTGGACAACAAGGGCATCAAATGCCGCCGCTGCCTCAGCCTGTTCTTCGCTCAATGCATCCACGATCTGAACCAGTGGCACTAGGGTGGCATCACGAAATCCATCAATAGCCTCGTCAAGCACTTTGATTTGTGCTTCGTCGGCCAGAACACTTTGGGTCTCTTCTCTTAGAGAAGCGCTCATTTTGCCCAATGCATCAAGGGCCGAATTGCGAGTCTGG
>CAZHXC010000491.1:0-2970 GCA_964536145.1 uncultured Spirochaetales bacterium
AACAAGGTAGTCAACAGCGGACTCGACTGCTCGGGTTGTGCAAAGTACTCGACGTTATTAGATTCGAGCAGAGGCAAGAGTTCAGGATCATCCACCGGCACCGTTTTGTATACGGTGGTATTTCCGATAGGGCCGTCTGCCGGTGCAATCTCATTCTCACCAAGCGGATAACCATAGTAGTAGCTGGTACCGAGTTGTACCCTCCGTATTTCGCCGGCTCCGATTTTCTGCTTGAACACGCTGTATTCAACCACATCCTCTGCCGGGCTACTCTGGGTGACCAATCCGTTTATCAGGATCAATCCGAGAATAATCGCAACAAAGTACCAGAGAGAGAACTTGAACTGTCCCTTGTTGAAACGTTCCAACAGAGGAGGTTGTTTATCGCATCCGGAACACTCTTCGTCTTTCCGCCATCTATTCGATCTTTTTTCCTCTTCCACTTCTCATGCACCTCCTAAGGAGCACCCGGTCCCGATCCAATCAGCCTGCCGCACAACTACAATTGCGCGATAGGTAACGGTCTTTTCGGAAACCGATGTGCAAGAACAATGCCAAGCGGGACGTTTTATGAAAAAAACAAATCCTTTTAGAATAAGAAATTGTGGTTGTCCCACAACCTCGGAACGTGAGACTTGACCGCTTCATAACCCTACATGTAGCGTTGCTTAAAACGCCGTAGCGCTATATGTAGCGGTGGGACAGCCACGATTTCGGGGGATTATGGTTGCGGGACAGCCTCAATTGCATTGCATATCCCTTGACATATACACAATTCTGCACTATATTGATTAGGCACTTGCACGATTAGGCAATTGCGGTATATTATAACGCGAGTCGAGCGACGACAAAGTAAGCGCTCGAGCATCGCAAAGGAGCAGAATATGTTTGAGACAATGCACTTTGAGGTTCATGCGGCAAGAGAGCAGGACCTGCTCCACACTGCAGAGACGCATCGGGCTTTCAAGCTTCTCAAGGCCGGACGAAAGCGGGGAAGGACCAAATCAAATCTCTTTGGCGGCTTTGGTCTCGTAGTGGACATGCTGAAGGTTCTGCGTGATACGGTTTATGCAATCCTGCCACATCACCTGTTGAGAATCGGCAAATGAGGATCATGATTTTCTTGACATACCATTTGCCTGAACGTACCATTTCTCAACAAGGAGCAGGCGATGCCGCTACAGCAAACAGCATCGTATGATCCCTTGACTGCCATGATCCGGATACAAAAATCCGACATCTTTGAGATGATCATGAGCCTTCAAGGGATCATCGATTCCTGGAAGATGCAGGATCTTGCCGAAGAAGCCAAATCGGCACTTGGGGAAACGTTCATTGAGGAAGTAACAGGGCTTTACAGAAAACTCTACACCTGTTGTTATCTCACCGAACTTGCCGTGGATTATCCTGATAGAAACAATGTGGAAGGCTTTATTGAATATGTCAGAGCTTTGCCGCTGAACGAGTTTCTCTTCTATCTTTTAGGCCGATGGTTTCCACTCGAGGAGATCCCGCCGGATGTTACAAAAGCAGACATACAGAACCTCATAGACAACCATGAGGAGTCTGAAGAGCTCAGGCAGCTCTATCCGAATGTGTCGTGGATAGACAACCTCAAATCATTCAGGGAAAGCATCTGCCGTACCTGGGATGATTACTGGAGAAATTTCTTTAGCGGCAGAGTTGCCGACCTGGAGGAACCACGGACAGAAAGCATCCGTGAGAAACAGGAATACCTCGAGCAACATGGGGGTACCGAGCTCTATAAGCAGGTCACCGGCCATGACAAGCTTCCGGATCCGATACCTGCCGGTATGCCGATTACCAACATCGAGTTTATTCCACTCTGCAACACTCCACGTCATGTATTTGTCTTCTACGGCTACGGCGCCGCCCAGGTGCTCTACGACTGTTCGATCACCCGTGATCATCAACGGAAAGTAGACGACTACAGGGAGAATTCGCTTATCGCACTCAAAGCTCTCGCCGACGAGAACAGGCTCAAGATTCTCAAGATGATCTCGCAAAACGAGCGGATGATAAACGGGAAAAAAATGGCACAGAAACTCGAGCTCTCACCATCGGTGGTTTCCCGGCATCTCGGGCAGTTGAAGCATGCGGGGCTTATTGAAGAACATACCGTTGACAAGAGAAACATCACCTACACCTTTCAATTTTCACGATTACGGGCTTTGAGCAAAGACCTCGAGGCGTATATCAGAGACTAGAGGGCAGATCGAAAAACCCACCTTTTGATCTCGGCTGCAGAATGTAAGTCCATACACAATGGTGGTTTTTCGCATCCGGCGATGTCAAGGCAATGGTTTTTCGAGGTGCCCTAGAGGTTAATAGTCCCAATCGGGGTCCGGCGACGGCAGCACGTTAGCCGCATCGAGCTTTTCGAGTAGGCATTCAGGACCGTCGAAGAGCCCGGTTACGTTGAGAGCTTCCGCCGACAGCACGCCCAGCCAGTACCTCGAAAAGTCACCGATAGTCGTGTTGAGTGTATCGAGCCCATTGGAAGCGCCTTCTTTTATCGAAGATGACCGTCCCAGGGATACGGTGTACGTACCGCCGCACCCTTTCCATGCACTCTTGACCGGAAGGTACTGCTCAACCGGATCTTCGATGGAAAGGTTGAAATCCACCTCCTCAGGACATTTCATCGCCGAAATGCATTGCTCGAGATCGAGTATTCTGATCTGCCAGTAGGCAAATGCCCTCACACCTGCCTCGAATTGCCCCTTCCGTGACACGCTCTGGAGCTGAAACGGCTTTTGCAGGAAATCCTGCATTTGAATCCCCTTCGGTTCTCTCAACCTCACCTGCCTTACCTGATCAGATAATCCCTTGATAAGAGAAAGCAGTTCGCGCAGCTGTGCGAAGTTCTGGTATACAAGGCACATGACCCGGTACGGTCCTTCATTCACATCGGTACAAAAGATGACCACACAGTGGGATATTGATTTT
>CAZHXC010000492.1:0-343 GCA_964536145.1 uncultured Spirochaetales bacterium
ATGCCGAAGTTTATGAGGCCGACCCGCGTTTTGAAAACGTAGCGGCGTATTACAACCAGCTTGCCAGACGACATGCGGATACCGCGGATGTAAACCTGCAACTCACCGCGGATGCCGGGCGGATCGGTCAGAAGACCACCCTCACCCTTGGAAACGAGTTCAATTCGGTTGTCGGGCTGCGCACCCATGCCGCAACCGAGACCGTGCGGATGTACCAGGATTTTGAGGGGGGCGTCGAGCCCTGGCTGTATCAGGTTCACGGGCTCGGCTTTGCGCTGCCGCTGACGGTTGAGGCGCTCGATTTTTCACTCACACCCGCCGCAGGGGTCCAGTTCCGCTCGAG
>CAZHXC010000492.1:353-2970 GCA_964536145.1 uncultured Spirochaetales bacterium
GCCTGATACATGATGGTGTAACGAGCCGGGTCAACGCCCTCAATCCGATATATGTCGCCCGAACCTATGAGATGGAACCTGTGCTTGGTGGTGATCTCTCTATCGATACCGGGCATTTGGCTGTCGCGGGCGGCTACAGATACGGTAGGTACCATGAATCATTCAAACCGGGTGTGGAACGCCTCGTCTCGCACTCAGGATCAGCATCCGCACGGCTCGACTTTGGGCTCTTTAACCGTGAGATTCTGCAGCACAGCTCCGCACGGATTGCCGGAGACTTTGATCTTCTTTTCGATGAGACCGGGCAGGTAAATGCTCTCTACGGGTTGACCGAAAAGCTGGAGTTCGTGTTTCACCTCGCCGACTCGCCGTGGACGAATGTCACTGCGTCGCAAGCCCTCGACTTCCGGGGAGCGCAAACACCGGGTGCCGCCGACTATTTTGCTCCCGACGGCAACCTGCAGATATCAGGCGGGCTTGGCATAGCCACATGGCTTGGTTTTAAAGACGATACTACCGTGGGTTTGATTCTCAACATAACTCCCGGGGTCCTGCTGTCGGGTTTGACCGCCACCGGTGATGACGGTACGTCGGACACGGTTGATGAGAGTGTCGAGCGGCAGGCCCAATTCAGCACTGATATGCGGGTTGAGCTGTCAGTTCGTGATATCACCTATTTCGCGGCGGCACAACTTTCGGGGAGCGCCGTGGAGCTGCCGGGGCTCGATTACTGGTCTGTGTCGGTCAATCTTGGGGTGAATGCACGGCTGCCGAGATTGTTGGCGGAATAGCCGGCCCGCTAACCCGGGGCGAAACAATCGCCGGAGCTCAAGCCGCTAGCCGATTTTGAAGAGCGATTTACACTCCTGGAAAAGCTTGTCCTCGGCAATCGTATCGAGAAAGCTGCTCTGATACTCCTGTACAATCTCTTCCGTGATGTTCGTTTGTCTGAGCACCGCGTGGAGGAGCGACAGATCAAGAGGGGAATCATCGTAAAGATCGATGTTGGATGTCACAAAATCCGCGATTGAAATAATGAGTATCGTCTGTTTGTGTGAGGAAGTGATGTTCGCAGAGCCGTGCTCCGCCGCGGAATCCACATAGACATCCGGAAAACTCCAGTTCCTGAGCACATCTGCGCCCACGTCGCGGTGATTTGTATCGAACAGCGCTTCCTCTATTTCGCTGATCCTCTTCTTCTCATTTTTCGCAAGCTCGAGGACCTGTGTATACTTTTCCGGATTTGCATTGTGGAGCGCAACCTGCCCGATGTCGTGCAAAAGCCCGGCAAGAAAGCATTCGTCCGAGAGTTGCCGCAGGCGGGCCCTTTCTGCAAAGCTCCTGGCCATGAAGGCATTGATCACAGAATGCTTCCAGAAAAACTTGTAAAACGCGATGTTCTGGCTCTTTGAAAACATGTTTGAGGCGGTGATAAGGAGCACCAGGTTTTTTATTGTCTTAAAGCCCAACAGGGTGATAGCTGTTTGCAGATTCTTGACCTCACGCTGGCGGGCATAGAGCGCCGAATTGGCCACACGCAGGATCTTTGCCGAAAGGCCCGGATCCATCTTTATCGTGTTCTCGAGCTCGCGGAATGATATATCCATCTTTTCTTCGGCAACTGTGAGGATCTTGGATGCGATATCAGGGATGACCGGCATGTTTTTCAGATACTGCGTGTAGTCAATCATATATCGGAGTATAACCGATGAATTTGCCGCGGCCAATCCCTCGAAGCGGACACGCTCGCGGGCTGCGAGGCGCCGCCCGGGAATTCCGGGCCCGACCCATCAGCCACGAGGCTTGAAATTGGATACTTCGGCAAGCTCCTTGAACAATTCGCGTTCTTTCTCAGAGAGCTTTGCCGGTACCGCTATCCGTATGATTGCGTACAGATCACCGCGGTCATTTTGACCCCGGGACAGTCCTTTCCCTTTGACCCGAATTTTCTTCCCGCTGGTTATTCCCGGCGGGATGGTGATTCGTGCGGAACCATCGACGAGGGGGACCGTGATCTCGCCGCCCAACGCCGCCTCCCAGGGAGTTACCGGAACATCGACCTCTATATCGGAACCGCTAACGCGGAACTTGGGATGCGGCGCAATATGAATCGTGAGGTAAAGGTCACCACGCGTTCTGCCGTTGCCGTCGCCGCCCTGTCCGGCAAGGCGGAGCCTTTTCCCTTCGTTCACCCCCTTTGGTATCGTCACCTCGAGGGTTTTGTTGACGTTTCTCGGGATGCCGCCGTCGTTAACGGTGGTAGTGAGGGTGATACTCCGCCTAGCGCCGCGATAGGCGTCTTCAAGAGGTATTGTCAACTCGGCTTCGTGATCCTGCGCCTTTCTCTGAAAGACGCTGCCAAAGGGGCTTTGATCGGCTCCTTGTCCCCTCGGTCTGCCGAAACCGCCAAAGAGGCTTTCAAAAAAGTCGCTAAAGCCTTCGCCAAAGCCTTCAAATCGGAAACCGCCCGTAGTTCCGGTTCGGCCGGCTCCCGCAGCGTTCTCCCATCCCGGGGGAGGAGAAAAATCGTCCCCCATCTGCCAGTTTCTACCGAGCTGGTCATATTTCTTGCGTTTCTCCGGATCTCCAAGAACCTCATATGCCTCACCTACCTGTT
>CAZHXC010000493.1:0-2920 GCA_964536145.1 uncultured Spirochaetales bacterium
GGTATTCACGAAACTTTTTGCAGAACGTCTCAACGAGCTTTCCGCGGTTGAGGTCCGGGAAGCCGAGGACGGAGACAGAGTCCTGAAAGGGACGGTACTTATTGCCCCGGGAGGAATGCATCTGGAGGTTGTCCGTTCCGGGGGTACATACCGCGTTCAGTGCCGCGAAGGGAAAAAGGTCAACGGTCACTGTCCTTCTGTAAGCGTTCTATTCGCTTCGGTGGCCCGCTCGGTGGGTTCAAATGCCGTCGGTGTGATCCTTACAGGCATGGGGCGGGACGGCGCCGAGGAAATGCGTCTGTTGAAAGAAGCAGGTGCAAAGACCCTGGCACAGAACGAGCAAACCTCAGTTGTGTATGGAATGCCAAAAGCGGCCTTTGAATGCGGCGGTGTTGAAAGGCTGATCGGTATCGATGACATGACCGGGAGTGTTATCGATGCTCTCAAGGACATCGTATGAAAACTACTCATGTTGGGATTGGTGAGATGTACGTTTCCAATACACCGGAAGAGAATATAAAAACTTTTGCTCTCGGATCGTGTGTTGCGGTGATTATCTACAATTCGGTCAGTAAGACCGCCGGGCTGATCCACATCGCGCTGCCTGAATCTTCGATCAATACCGAGCGTGCGGCCACCAAGCCGGCGTACTTCGCAGATACCGGGCTGCCGCTGTTGCTTTCAAAAATGAAAATAGATGACGGAAACAAACGAAAGGTGTGGATCAAACTGGCGGGCGGATCGAACATCATGGATGAGAATCACCGTTTTGATATTGGAAAGAGGAATGTCCTGGCCATCAAGAAGCTATTATGGAAACAGAGGCTGGGTATCATCGCCGAGGATGTAGGCGGGTCAATCAGCAGAACCGTGAGTATCTCGGTTGACACAGGTGAGGTTATCCTTTCTTCTAGCGGCCGCACCTGGGAAATATGAGAAGGGGAAGAATATGTTTCAAGACATTCTGATAGTCGATGACTCGGCAACTTCACGCATGATTATAAAACGCTGTTTTGAGATTGCCGGCTACCCGGATGCCAAGTATCACGAGGCTGAAGACGGATTGCATGCGTTAGGGCTGCTGACTGAAACAAAGGTTGATCTCATCCTGAGCGATCTCAAGATGCCAAAGATGGACGGACGCACGTTTATCAAGAAACTGCGCACATCGGAGAGAACGAAGGACATTCCCGTTGTCGTCATCTCGAGTATGGGCAGCGAGGTCACCGAGGCGGACCTGCGGCAGTGCGGCGCGCAGGGCATTATTAGAAAACCGATATCACCGGCACATGTAACGGAGGTTATGGAGGAAGTAGATGGAAGCAGCGATTAAACCGATTGAAGAAGCGGTAACGGAAGCGGTACAACAAACCTTTGCCGATATGGCGTTTATTGACGTGGAGTTGGGTTCAGAATCCGATTTTCCCAGTGGTCAGATGATTCACATATCGTTCTACGAACCTGTGGAGGGTGAAATGGCTCTGATGCTCTCCAAAGCGTGCAAGGAGAATGTTGTTGAAAATATATACGGCAAAGACTGGTCGGAAGTAGATTCCGCCGCGGTGGATGATTGCCTCCTGGAGATGATCAATGTTATCGCCGGCAATTTCCTCAACCTGTACTGCGGCTTCCGATCGAAACACAATCTGTCACTTCCAAAGCTGATCTTTGACTTAGATGAAGTGCACGACCGGAATGAAGCTCGTTTCTTCTGTTTTGACGCAGAGGGCGCACCTCTGAAGATAGTAATACATGCCAAAGAAAAACCAGAAGCTTGAGGTACATCGTGAAAGAAAAATTGCAGACAACAGTCGAAAGAAAAGAAGCCGGTGCTGAAGCCGCCCAGATTGACCCGAAAACCACCGAGAGGTTGATACGAGCAGTCGTCCAGGCGTCGGAGGATGTGTTCAAGTCCATGCTCCGCGTAAGAATCACCAGCGGCAAGCCTGTGAAGCGACCCATCAACACAAAGGGGGGTGTTTCCAGCGAAATCTGTGCCCTCATAAGCTTTGTCGGCGATGTGTCGGGAGTGCTTATGCTCAAATGCTCCAAGAAAGTGGGCATGGAGCTCGCCTCGAGGATGCTCGGCATCCCGGTGGACACCGAATCGGACGACCTGCGGGACGCTATCGGTGAGTTGCTCAACATTATTATCGGATCGGCAAAATCGTTCTACTCCCAGGAAAACAGCTTCAAGCTATCGATACCGACGACGGTTATCGGCAGGGATTTTTCGCTCTACATAAAGGCGAATGCGGGAGAGACTTTGTATTACATACCGCTGAAAAGCGGCAACGCGCGAATTGCAATCGAACTCTACAGAGTATAAACAGCCCCAAAAAACCGGGGCACATAACCAGGAGGGATAAGGATGAAGGCAAGATCAGACATCGTGCAAGCGATCAATCAAAAAAAACCGGAGGGGCTCAACAAATTGGATATGCCCTACAGGGTGCTCGTTGTTGATGACTCCGCAACCATGCGACGTATTGTCGGGCAGCAGCTGAGGAGTGAAGCTTACAACATATGTGCTGAAGCAGCAGACGGCGCGCAGGCTCTCGAGCTTTACAAAGAACATGAACCGGATATTGTCACTCTAGACATCAACATGCCGAATGTCAGCGGCATAGAGGCGTTGAAGAGCATTCTTGCGTGGGACAAGAACGCCAAGGTCGTCATGCTCACCAGTGAGGGGCAGAAGGAGACGGTTCTCGAGGCGGTGTCCTGCGGAGCAAAAGGCTACATCGTGAAGCCGCCGAACAAGGCAAAGCTGTGTGCGGCTGTCAAGAAAGCTCTCGGTGAATAGGACTAGGATATACTATGAATCAAAAATTAAATGAATCTGTGGTGAGCGGTACCGCGGAGATATTTGACGGGATGCTCGGTTTACAAACCACACCGGGAGAAATCAAGACAGTAC
>CAZHXC010000494.1:0-2897 GCA_964536145.1 uncultured Spirochaetales bacterium
GGGGGAGAGGCGGAGAGAAGCTCCAGGTGATCCGAGAACTCACTCGCCGCCTCCGTCCATGTGCGGGGTGGGTCTTCGGTTCGCATGTTCGAGGAGAACTCATCAAGCTTCCCGGTATCGCTCAGGAGCGGCTTCAATGCCGCGTGCCATGAAGCGGTATCTCCCGGTGTGCAGAAGACCGCGGATCGACCCGCCGCCTCCCTCGCACCGCCAACCCGGTTCGTTACAATCGGAAGTCCCATTGACCGTGCTTCCGCCAAAACCATACCGTATGCTTCGAACTGCGATGCGAGGAGAAAGAGATCGGCTTCCCGCATAAGTTCAACGGTCCGTTCTGTGGTGGTGGTACCAAGATAGTGTATGCGTGGTGCAACCCGGCACGTTTCAGCTCGTTCAAAAAAAACTCGCGCGTATTTCGGGTCAAGGTCCCGCCTGCCTGCGATGGACCAGCACCATTCGAAATCTCCAAGATCGTTGAGCACTTGGAGGAGCTCGATATATCCTTTCACCGGTGTTATGTTGGCAACGGTGAGCAGTTTGAGGGCGCCTGGGAGGCTTTTGCCGCGTGCGGAGTGCGTGTCGCCGCTCACACGTTCTTTGCGGTTCCGGAAAAAAAGTTCGTCTACACCGGGACGGCAGATACGAACACGGTCAGCTTCTATGCCGCAGCGAAGGAGCTCATCGCGGAGGTAGCTACTCGAAACGATACATCCTGAGGCCTTCTCAAACCACGCCCTCTCCCGCCTCTCGAGAGCCACCTTCTCCTGTTCGCGTAGCGCCGGCTGCAACGACGGAATGAAGTGCATCATCAGCAGGAACGGTACCGGCGTGTCCGGAGGCTCGGTCAACGTGATATACAGACTGTCGTAAAGCACGCCAGTCGCTCCGTTCAACGCGCCGTGAAAACCGTTGAGCTTCCGGTGATCGATGAACTCACACTGTACCGTATTTTTCAGATGCCGTGCGATGTTGAGGTTGTAGATATAGCCGCCGGTGACACCGCTATCCGAGGGCGGTGCTACAAAATGTATCATCCTTCTTTCTCTGCAATTGTAGCAACGGGGATTCCCTCGGGCAACCCGATGTGCCGGTTTGACAGAACCCAAGCGTGGGCCTTATCTTTTTTATACACGGGCGGCCACAGGCAATATGCACAAATCTGTGAACTCACAATTATTATAAAAATCAAGGAGCTTTCTATGAAACATTTAGCAATCCTCATCATGACGGTTATTGGTTGCCTGGTATTGGTTTTTGCTCTCGGGTCCTGCGCCTCGGCACCACCGGAAGGAGCCGTGACCGCAGAGGAGCAGGAAAACCCACCGGCCGCTGATTTTGGAGACGCCTGGAAGAACGCAGCGATACGAATAAAAAGCGGTGACACCCATGAGTTGGGAGCGGATATGGCTCGGGCCTCGTTCCTTTGTGAATGGACCGATGGGCAGAGTGCGGGTACAACCTATCCTCAGAAGTTTGTCGATGTGAACACAGGCGAGGAAGTAAGCATGGAGTTGCTGTGGGACCACGGAGGCAATATCCAGGAGGGTGTGTATGATGTGCTGGTAGAGGTCGATTATCCCGGACCCGGCGAGGGGTGGCTCCGGAATATTCCTATAAAAGGAAAACACGCACTGGACATCATCATCGATTTGCATGCAACCAAAATTGAGATGTCGCTGGAAGAGATCGAACAGGTCGTGGTATTCCCGGAGGGAACATACGCTGACTACGAGAGCAGAAACATGCTCGATGAGATTCCTGAGGATGCAGAGATAACGCGTTATGACATGTATAATCCGGACTGTATCGCACCTTCAGGAGTCCTCGATCTCCGGGTGACCTATCCCTCGGGAGAGGTCGACTGGATCGAGGGGTACAGGCTTGCTCCCGACAGCAAAGTGACCGAGCTTCCGAAGTTCGGCAGCTGATTACATCCCGGCCTCATCCCATATCTTGAGGATGTCCTGCATGGCAGGTACGAGTTCCCGGAGCATCTGTGGTATCGGCAAATCGTGGGGACACTTCTCCACGCATAACCCGCAATCATTACAACTCTCAATCAGCTTGATGCGCTCCGGGTATTGCTCGCGGTTCTGCTCCACCACCATAGGCGCCCAGGGCAGGGCGGCGAAGGTCTTTCTGCCCATGTTTCTGTATTTTTCGTAGATGCTGAAGGTCCCGAGGGTGTTGGCAATCGGTATGCCCTTCGGACACGGCTCGCATTCGGTGCAGATACGGCAGCGCACCTGATCGAGACGGCGTGTCCAGGCTTCGACTTCCTTCTCCTCATCCGGGGTCAGGGAAATGTCATTCAGACAACCTACCGCCGTGTTTTCCTCAACTTCGGCTACCGAGCACGGACCGGGCACCGCGGTTGCGACCGGCTGATTCAAAATCCATTTGAGCGAGACCGTCGCGGGAAGCAGCCCTGTCGCAACCGGTTTCATGATCGTTATCCCTACGCCTTTCTCATTGCAATATGGAATCAGCTCATCGAGTGCCTCCCGTTCAACGACGTTCAGCGGAACCAGGATAATCTCAAAATCGAAACGTTCCAGCGCTTGTATCAAAAGCCGGCAGTCAGTGTGGCTCGTACAGCCGATATGCCGTATCAGCCCCTGTTCTTTTGCTTCGATCAGCGCTTCCAGAGCGCCGCCGGGAGCGAGCCGGGCCTCGAGATCGGCTTCATCTACCAGACAGTGGAGGTGATAATTATCGAGATAATCGATCTGCAATCTCTCGAGAGACTCGTGGAGATCCCTCCACGCCTCTTCCTTTGTTTTCCCCTGGGTTTTTGAGGAGATGTAGAGATTCTCACGCCGGCCTTTTATGCCGATGCCAAAGTTCAGTTCGGCGATGCCATACCCACGGGCGGTATCTATGTAATTGACTCCCAT
>CAZHXC010000495.1:0-2896 GCA_964536145.1 uncultured Spirochaetales bacterium
TATCCCCGAGGCTCGCGACCGCGATATTGAGGATTCGATCACCGATATGGTGGGGATCGAAGCTGAAAAGAGTGAGCTCAATCTGGCCCGTTTTGCCGATCAATCGCATCTCTACTCCGGGGTATGCTCGGTCTGCTCGCAATGCGCCGACAGCTGCTCTGTTTTCCGGTATCTTTCCGACGAGTTCAGCGGCCGCACCGAGTCGGCACCTACATTCAAACGCGTGCTCGCGATGGCGATGGATCAAAACGCCGACTACGAAGAGTTGAAGAAGGATCCGCTTTTCAAGAAGGTGTATGAGCTCTGTCTGCTCTGCGGTTCCTGTACCTATAAGTGCGCCACCGACGCGACGATGCGTGAGTTGGTGGTCAAGATGCGGTCCGAGCACCCGAGCAAGGTCATCGCACCGCTCATCCATTGGGTCATGAAACATCGCGGTCTCTACAACTTCCTCATCCGTGTTGCCGGCAACACGCAGGGCGTTTTCCAGAACAAGCTGAGCCGGAGATTGCTCTCCTGGGTACCGGAATTACTCCTGCCCACACCGCTTCCATATAACCGGACATTACCGCGGGTGGCCAAAAAGACCATTAAGTCCGCGTATCCGGAGTATTTCGAAGTTCCGGCCGCAAAGGCTGATTTCGCGTATTTCCACGGATGTTCTTCCGATCTTTTTGCCGAACCTATTGTTTCAAGCTTCCTGAATATCGCCAAACACAACGGCTGGAAGGTCTCCTTTCCAAAGCAGCGCTGTTGCGGTGAGCCTTTTGCCGCGGTCGGAAATGTCGAGGAATACCACAAGCTGGCCAAATACAACATCGATCAGCTGTATGACTACAAATACATAGTCGCGCACTGTCCTTCATGCGTCATCGCATTCAAGGAATACGCACACGATCTGGAGAAGGCGGGTGAAACCGAATACGCCGAAAAGGCGAGAGAGATCGTCAAAAAGCTGAAAGAACCCGCGCAGTACATCGTGGAGGTCGTCGGTAGGGAAAACCTCAAAAAACCGACAAAGAAGCTCGACGAAAAGATTACCGTTCACCTCTCCTGCCACGAGAAGCTCGGGCAGCAGATGACTACCACGCCAAACTACACCAGGGATTTCCTCAAGATGATCCCGGGTGTCGAAGTGGTGGAGATGCAAGGTGCGGACGAATGTTGCGGCTGCGGCGGCCCCTGGGGGCTCGCGGACCACTACAACTTTGCGGTCAAGATGAGGCAGGAAAAAATCAAGAATACGATGGACTCAAAGGCCGATGTAGTGACAAGTTGGTGTCTCGGATGCATCATGCAGATCCGTGACGGTCTTGGTCAGGCCAACAGTGAGATCAAAACCGAACATCCGCTCACTATTTTGAGCGAGGCATACGGCGAATACGAATAGCCGGTGCCGCCGGCGTTTCGCCGGCAGGCCATTTGTTGCATACCAATACGGGGCCCGCGGTAACGCGGGCCCTTTTTTTGCCAACTCACCGAAGCTCCCTCTCGGGGTCCTTCTTTCTCCGGCGGGGGTCCGCCGCAGCAGTTGTTGCCCAGCCGCCGCGGCCGAGCCGCAGCCCCCGATTCTTCCTCCTCAGCTTCTCTCGGTAGTAGCCAGTCCGTCGCTCTTCTCCACGAAGAGCTGGAGATGCGGAAAGGGAATCTGGATATCGGCTTCATCAAGAGCACGCTTGCACTTCTCCGTGAACTCCCACATCAACGGATATTTCATTATCGAATCCTCAGTCCAGAACCGCAGCTCCATGTTGACGCTGCTGTCGCCGAGCCCGGAGACGAGAACACTTGGCGGAGGATCGGTAAGAATTCGTTCATCCGATTCAACGACAGACAGGAGCACGCGACGGGCCTCTTCGGTATCCTCCTTGTAGGCTATACCGATGGGCACGCGCACCCGGATGCGAGGGGTAAGCGTATAGTTGACCACGTGCTTTTGTGACAGATCTTTGTTGGGCACAACCAGCGTTTCATTGTCAAATGTGGTGAGCACCGTCGTGCGAAGGCGTATTTCGGTAACCGACGCATGCACGCTGTCAAATGAAATCCAATCACCTTGCTTGAACGGCCGGTCTATCAGAAGCGCAATCCCCGAGATGATGTTCGCTATGGTATCCTGTGCCGCGAACGATATGGCGAGGCCCGCGATACCAAGCCCGGCAATCAGCGAAGTGACGTCTATCCCCAACTGATCGGCGGCGGTCAGAACGGCGATGATCAAAATCAGGTACCTGGTGAAGCGGAGTAATAGCCCCCGCGCCTCCTGCGGTACTCCCGTTCGCTTGAGTATGCTCCTTACAGTCTTTCTTACTATGATACCGACAATCCAGAACAGGATTATGATCAGTGCCGCGCCAAGGACATTCGGCAGATAGCCGATTATTTTCTCACCAAATGAACTCAGGTTCTCGAAATCAAACAGTTTTTCAAACATGGTTCACCCCTTTTTAGAAATACACTTTCATACTATCGAAACCGATCAGGAGTGTTAGGTCAATCCCGGACACGCGGCGTTGACTCCGAGCGTCTATCACGGGTCGAGGCGGCGAACTGAATGTTCGTTTGCCCGCACTTGCTATGCGCAGTAGTTTATGTATCAGGAAGAACAATTATGGAAAATCAAAACCAGGCAAATCGGCTCATACACGAGCAGAGCCCTTACCTCCTCCAGCACGCTTACAACCCGGTGGACTGGCATCCCTGGAGAGAAGACGCGTTCAAGAAGGCCAAGGAGGAGGATAAACCGATTTTTCTCTCAATCGGTTATTCAACCTGCCACTGGTGTCACGTCATGGAAAGAGAATCCTTCGAGCACCAGGAGGTGGCACAGGCGCTCAACAGCCAATTCATTGCGATCAAGGTGGACAGGGAGGAGCTCCCCGACATCGACAGCTAT
>CAZHXC010000496.1:0-2894 GCA_964536145.1 uncultured Spirochaetales bacterium
ATAAGGCATTGGACTAGCGATGATTATACCAGAGTAGTCCTGGATCTGGAGCAAAAAGACGTAGCGCTCGTAGATTTGCCGGAGCATTTGATGCAGCGAACTGGGCATATATTGCGGGCCTCTGGCACGACATCGGTAAATATTCTCAGGCATTTCAGTCCTATCTGCGGCAAACGAGTGATCCGGACAGCCATAGAAGCGAGACGACCGGGAAAGTGGATCATTCATCAGCCGGAGCTCAACACGCGGTTACGGCAATTGACGTTATAGGTCACTTGTTGGCATATGTGATTTCCGGGCACCACTCGGGCTTGCTTGACGGCCGCAGCGACTTAGCTTGCCTGGAAGCGCGCCTAAAAAAGAAGGTGGAGCCATATGACCACGGCTTGACCGAGATCACGAGTACAACGGTACCCTCGTTGCCGCCGTTTGTTGCCACAGCACTGAGCGAAAATAATCGTTTCTCTGTTGGTTTCTTTGTACGAATGCTGTTTTCTTGTGTTGTCGACGCTGATTTCTTGGATACCGAGGCATTTATCAATTCCGAATTGTCATTCTCCCGCCCGGAATGGCCGTGTGATGTCCTGAGCAAAATGAGCAAATGCCTTGATGATCATATCGCCAAATTAGATCATGAAGACACACCGGTTACCCGTGAACGTGAAGAGGTACGCGAGTGCTGTTTGAACGCAGCCGAGAACCCGCCCGGGTTTTTCTCTTTGACGGTTCCCACCGGCGGCGGCAAGACGCTGTCTTCATTTGCCTTTGCTCTGCGTCACGCCTGCTTGTTTGGATTGAAGCGCATCATCTATGTAGTGCCTTTTACGAGCATTATCGAACAGAATGCAGACGCATTGAGAAAGGCAGTGGGCACAATCGCCGACGAAATTGAGATGGATCCGGTAATAGAGCATCACAGCAATTATGATCCTAACGAAGAAAATACCACTTCAAGATTAGCGACAGAAAACTGGGACGCGCCAATAATCATCACCACATCAGTACAATTCTATGAATCGCTGTTTGCCAACCGCACTTCGAGGTGCCGAAAGCTTCACAACATAGCGGAATCGGTGATTATTCTTGATGAGGCTCAGACTATACCGGTCACTACGCTAAAGCCGTGCCTTTCCGCACTTAGCGAACTTGTTAAGCACTACGGCAGTACCGTTGTTCTTTGCACGGCAACTCAACCCGCGATACATCTGAGGAAAGATTTTCCCATTGGACTGTCCGGCGTAAGGGAGATAATCTCCGATCCGGTTTCGTTGTACGAGCACCTCCGTCGTGTAGACGTGGATTACTTGGGCGACAAAAGTGACAAAGACCTTGCAGCGCTGATGCAAGAGCATAAACAAGCTCTCTGTATTGTCAACACAAGATCCCACGCACTCAACCTATACGAAACACTCGGGGATTCGGAAGATCATTTCCACCTAAGCGCTTTGATGTGCCCGGAACACAGAAGCGAGGTCATAAGTGCAATAAAACGCAGATTGAAGGAAAAAGGTCTATGTAGGGTTGTTTCCACGCAGCTTATCGAGGCCGGCGTCGATATAGATTTCCCTGTTGTTTTTCGTGCTCTGGCGGGATTGGACTCGATTGCTCAGGCCGCCGGGAGATGCAACCGAGACGGTCGTCTTGACCAAATGGGTCGTACGTGTGTTTTCAATTCGGAACATGTTCGCTCGGAGCTTTTTTTCTCGGAAACAACCAACTGTACTACGCAGATATTAGATATGCATGATGACCTTCTCAGTCTAGAGGCAATATATCATTATTTCAAGCTCTACTATTGGAGTCAAAGTACCAGGTGGGACGTGCAAAACATTTTGGATGGCTTCCATTTTAGCCAAAGCCGGAAATTGCCTTTTTTATTCGATTTTCATTCTGTTGCAGACAAATTCAGATTGATAGACGAAACCGGGCGTCCGGTGATAATTCCGTGGGGTGAAAATGGCAAGGCGCAATGCGAAGTACTGAGATCGCTGCCGGGCATTATCCCGGCAAATCTACTCCGCCGACTGCAGCGTTACACCGTGCAAATACCAAATTATGTGTGGCTGAGCCAGGTTCAGAAGACGATAGAGCTTGTTCACAAGCAATACCCGGTACTGATATCACCGGAAGTACATTACAGAAAAAAAACGGGGCTTCATTTTGAGGGAGCAGACAATAGTGTATTGATGATATAAGGGGCGAGCTATGAGTTACGGCATCAAGCTGCTGGTATGGGGCGATTACGCTTCATTCAACCGGCCGGAGATGAAAGTTGAGCGGGTTTCCTACGACGTCATAACTCCGTCAGCGGCACGGGGAATACTGGAGTCTATCTACTGGAAACCTGAAATGCAATGGGTAGTGGATAGGATTCACGTATTGAAACCGATTCAGTTTACGCAAATCCGGCGGAATGAAATTTCGGAAAAGGCATCTTTTTCAAACGCTCAGCGGGCAATGAAAGCAGGAAGGGGCAACCTTGGTATTGCCGTAGATAGCGTTAGGCAGCAGCGGGCAGCCCAGGTGCTCAAGGACGTATGCTACGGCATAGAAGCACATGTGGTGGTGGTCGATAATTCTGAGAATCTTTCAAATCCGGAGGCTAAGCATCTCGATCAGTTTAAACGGAGGGCAAAAAAAGGCGCTTGCTTCCACCATCCGTACTTGGGGTGCAGAGAATTTCCCGCTGAGTTCGAGCTTATTGGCAAAGTACCGGAAGTTCCGGAAGAACTAAGAAAAACGCTTGACTTGGGGTACATGCTTCACGATATGCAATACGAGGAGAATGGCGAAGGAGAAATAATTGAATCAAATAATGGCAGGCGGGTGCGAGCTGAAGCGCGTTTCTTTCGTGTGCAAATGATTAACGGGATCATTGATGTTCCTGACATAAA
>CAZHXC010000497.1:0-1753 GCA_964536145.1 uncultured Spirochaetales bacterium
CCATCCTCAACGTGGCGGCGTTCAATTTTTTCGTGCAGATGATGCACTCCTACGGGCCGGATGTGGCCGCGGCGGTTACCATCGCGTTCAACTGGGACCTGGTTGTTTTTATACCGATGCTCGGCCTCGGGATAGCTACGACAGCTGTTGTAGCACAGAGTATCGGAGCAAATGATCATGAGGAGGCAAGGAAGTCCGCGTATTTGGTATTGCGGCTCTCCTTTATCTACACCGGCACCATGACGATCCTTTTTCTCACCGCAACGCGCCCGATGGTCTCGGTCTTTTCATCGGGTTTTGGAGACGAAGCGAGTTCCGTCAGTGCTCTGGCGATGATCTTCCTTCGCCTCGCCGCCCTCTATCTCACCGCCGACTCGATGCAGTTGATATTTGCCGGCGCGCTCCGCGGCGCCGGCGATACCGCCTGGGTGATGCGTTTTTCGGTCATCATGCACTGGATACTTGCCGTGTCTGTCTTCATCGCCGTCAGAGTCTTGGAGTTTGTCCCGGTGGCCGTCTGGTGTCTGTTTATCGCGTTCGTACTCATGCTGGGAATATTCATGTTTGTTCGATTCAGGCGCGGGAAGTGGGAACATATCAAGCTGATTGAACGGAAGCCGGCAAAGAAGTAACCGCGGACGATGACCGGCTCAAGCCCAACGGGCTGCCGCTGAAAGCTGCCTATCTTGGCGGTCGGGTCTCAGCGCTGAGGCCTCAGCGTTCGTATGAATGCGCGGCCTCGATGGCAGACTTGATATGATCCCAGTTTGTTTCTGAGGGGACCGTGCAATCGGCGCCGAGCACCGTTATCTCAGGGTTTTCATCGAGGGTATCGTAGACCGCTCCCTGGATCGCTTCTTCCGGCCCGTCAACGATGATTCCCAGCCTGTCGAGTCCACCCATAAGGGGTCTGTTGAATATCGACCGGACCTCCGCCGCGCTGACGGGCCCGGTTGTCAATTCCAAGGGCGCGTTTACCAGATCTCCCGGATACTCCTCAAACGGTGTGAGATCCGAGTATCTTCCGTGGTGGTCGCACACGTGCAGGATATTGAAATCGCAGGTAGCGTCGATTTTTTCCCACATCAAAAGATCGTACGGCTTTATGTAATCGTCAAAGAGCTTCTTATCGCTGAACGTGGATTCTTCCCTGCCCTGGGTTGAAGCGTAGAAGCCGTCGACACCCGCTTCTATGCACGCGTTGACGAACTCGAGAATGCTCTCGGTAATAATCTCCAAGCCTTTGCAATATGCTTCGGGATTTTCCTGCACATGACGGACCACCGTGTCGAGCCCTGCCGCGTATCTCGAATGCTGGAACGCCGAGTAGAGGGTAACCACCGTAAGCACCTGCCCGTCCGCCGCTTCAACGAGTTCCCGGACCGCTTCAATCTGGTCTTCAAAATACTCCCTGTCGTAAAACGGAAAGTTGATCCAGTCCTCAGGTTTTTGGATCGATTCGAGACGGGGGAAGGGTCTTTCAAACTGTATTTTCAGGAAATCCATTCCGGTGTATCTGAAGAATTCCATGTGTTTGTCCGCCGCAGCTTGACCTCCGCTGAATTCTTCGGAAAAGTGGAGAAAGAAGGCCGCCGGTACATACCCCGGGCTTTCACCGTTCAGAACCAGGCTAAGTATATCGTCGCGTTTTGACATGTGTTCCTCCTCTCGGATGGTCGAGCCGCAGACGTGGGCAAAAGATCGCCTTGCCGGCCCGTGCTCTGTGCCGTACCTTCAGGTCAGGGTACAGTGT
>CAZHXC010000497.1:1763-2891 GCA_964536145.1 uncultured Spirochaetales bacterium
CATTATTGCAAAGTGTTATTTTTTTTCATCCGGCATCTATGGATACAGCAATCGGCTCTTAGTACATTCAGCTTGCGAAACGCCGGCAGACTGTTAGGAGACTGTTAGGAGGAATCTATGGCAATAGTGCACCTTGAAGCTGTTCACAAGAAATATCCCCTGGGAAAAACCGAAGTTCACGCCGTTAAGGGAGTGACATTTTCCATTGAGGAGAGCGATTTTATTTCGATAGCCGGCCCATCGGGATCGGGGAAATCGACAATACTGAACCTTATCGGCTGTATAGATACTCCAACGGAGGGGTCGGTGTCGATCGACGGAACATCCACCGGCGAACTGTCCGACAGGGAAATAACGAACCTCCGGCACCGGGTACTGGGGTTTATCTTTCAGTCTTTTAATCTGGTTCCGGTGCTCAACGTGTTCGAGAATGTGGAGTTTCCCCTTTTGCTCGGAAAATCGATACCACCAAAACAGGAACGGGTCGGCTGGGTTGACCATCTCATAGATTCCGTTGGCCTTGCCGAATGGCGGGACCACAAACCAAACGAGCTCTCCGGCGGACAAAGGCAGCGGGTGGCGATTGCGAGAGCTCTGACTACAAAGCCTCGGATCGTGCTCGCCGATGAGCCCACCGCCAACCTCGATTCGGCTACAGGCGGGGATATCATCGAGCTCATGAAACGGATGAATGAGGAGCTTGGCACTACATTCATCTTTTCAACCCACGACCCGTCGATCGTTGGTATCGCCGACCATATCATCAGACTTTCGGATGGGAAAATCACTGAAAATCTTCGTTCCGGCGAGCGTCAAGCCGGACCGGAGGTTTGAGGATGGGCGTTCTCTTCAAGATCGTTTACAGGAATCTGATGGAGCACAAGGTCAAGTCACTGATCATCGGGATCATTATAGCCTTTGGGATGTATATCCTTATTGTGGGGAATTCGGTTATCGATACGGTGACCGCCGGTATCAGCAAGAATTTTATTGAATACAATACCGGCCATATCGCCGTTTTTCCCTCGAGCCTGGAAGAGCCGTCTTTGGTCGGCGGTGGTCCGGAAATGATGGAGAACAAGGTCGTTCCGATTATCCGTGACTACAGGTCCGTGGTAGAAACTGTCC
>CAZHXC010000498.1:0-2071 GCA_964536145.1 uncultured Spirochaetales bacterium
TCGCTAAAACCGGTAAGTACCTCCTCGAGAATCTCTATTGCCGCCTCAACATCGTCACGCAACAGGTGGACACGGCTCAAAAGAAGCGTAGCATCGAGATAATCAGGTCTCACCGAAAGGGCAACACCCGCGTGGTAGGCCGCATCGGCATACATCTCCTGTTCAACCATGTGCTTTGCAGCCACATAACGCACCGTGGCGTTTTGCGGATAGTAGGCGAGAACCTGCTCGAGGTATCTGCCGGCCACCTCGTACTCCCCCATTTCATCAAAAACAAGCACCAGAGAGAGCAAAGCCCGTCTGTTTTGGGGAGATATGCGGAGCGCTCTTTCGTAGAAAGCCGCGGCGTTCGCCGGTTTCCCGAAAGCAATCGAAAGTTCGGCCAGTCCAAACTGCGCGTCTACATTGTGGGGTTCTTCGACCAGGACAGTAGTGAAAATGGCTTCGGCTTGTTCAAATTCGCCGAGCCCCAGGAGAATCCTGCCCTCGATTATTGCCAGCTCGGTGTCAAACCTGTCCAGCACCCTCGCCCTTTGAATGTGCTTCAACGCCTCATTATACTCTGCCAACGCAAAGTAGGCTTCAGCGAGTCCTACGAGTGGGTCGAGATAACTGTCATTGAGATCAATAGAAGATTTAAAAAACTCAATTGCGCTAAAGAACTCTTCCCGCTCGAGCGCCCGTTTCCCCTGATCATACAATCCCGCGGCGCTTTGAGTATGCGCGAGCGCCGCCGCGAAGAACAACAGCGCTGCAAGTAGGGCTGTGCGCCTATTGCTCACCGTGCGCGCCCCGGGTAACAATTTTGACGGTTTTGATTTTCAGGCCGTCCATATCCTGGATGACAAAATCAATATTACCATAGGTCGCTTTTTCAAACTTTACGGGGATCTTTCCAAACAGTTCGAACACAAAACCCCCAAGGGTGTCCACGTTTGCGGAAGGCAGGTCTACCCCGATTTGATCCTTCACATCTTCCAAATCCACCCGTGCCTCACAAAGATACACGCCGTCTCCAATTTCGAGGATGTCCTCCCTCTCGTTGTCAAACTCATCCTGAATATCTCCAACAATCTCCTCGATGATATCTTCGAGAGAGACAATACCGGAAACACCGCCATACTCGTCGACTACCACCGCAATGTGCACGCGTCTTCGCTGAAACTCCCGCAAGAGCGAGTGGAGCCTTTTGCTTTCCGGAATGAGATACGGCTTTCGTACAAGATTGGCAAGATCGATGGGTTCCTGCTTTTTCAGATAGATGAGCAGATCCTTCACATAGAGGATGCCCACGACATTGTCTATAGTGCCCTGATATACCGGGACACGCGAATGGCCGCATTCGGTCAATATGTCGATGAGTTCGTCCCG
The DNA here is from genome assembly GCA_964536145.1 of uncultured Spirochaetales bacterium. Lineage (GTDB taxonomy): Bacteria > Spirochaetota > Spirochaetia > ARS1246 > ARS1246 > JAFGHN01. The sequence goes on from CAZHXC010000498.1 coordinate 1,372, forward strand.
TGGTGTTTCAACCGATACAAAAACCGCATCAATCCTCGGTAACAGGATATCCCGCACGGTCATCCGGGACAAATTCCGCACGCCCTTTACCATTTCTTTGGCGTGTGGCGGCAGGCTGTTTAGGTTATCCCCGTCCTCCGACCCTTTGCCCATGAGCTTCTCGAGGAAACCGATATGTTTCAAACTTATACTCCTGAATACTTGCTTATGAGATGTTCCTGGAGATCGAGCATGCCCCCTTCCTCAGCATCTGCCTCATGATCCATACCGGCAAGATGAAGAAGACCGTGCACGAGCAATCGTTTCAATTCGTTTTTTTCACTTGTTTTCTGTTCTGCGGCATTTTTCTTCATAGTTTCAATCGAAACTACAATATCCCCGGCGGTGTATACACCATCGCTCCCGGGTTCCGTCTCTTGCGGAAACGACAACACGTCCGTAGGCGTGTCGACACCGCGGTAGGTACTATTGAGATTTCGCAGAGCAAAACCGAAACTGTCCAGTTCCTTTTCCCCAGATCGTCAAGGACGCATCGACAGAACGATTCAATCTCGTCCGTCCACCCTTCTGCGTCTACCTTTATTGCACGTATCTCTACAACGTTCAATACTTAAACCTTTCTATGAGCTCTTTGCCCGGGACGGTTCCTTCCTCTTTGTCTCCGCCTCCTCCACATCAGGATACTCAATCCTGCTATGGA
>CAZHXC010000498.1:2081-2887 GCA_964536145.1 uncultured Spirochaetales bacterium
AGCAGTTCTTTATTATTTCGAGATCCCTGAATGTGAGCTCACAATTTCGCATCTGGCCGGAAGCTATCTTCTCCTGCATTGCGTTCCAGATGAACTTTTCAAGCTTTGCAATGCTCGGTTTTCTCAACGTTCGTGATGCCGCCTCCACCCCGTCTGCAAGCATCACAACGGCGGCCTCCTTTGAAACCGGGGGGGTACCGGCGTAGGAATAATCTTCAGGTGATACGTTCTGTTCTCCGCGATTCTTCAGAGCCTGTGCGTAGAAATAGCTGATAAGTCCACTCCCATGATGCTGTGCGATAATTTGAAGAACCTCATGCGGGAGACCCAACTCCTTCCCTTTCTCCACACCTATCTTCACATGACTCTTTATTACTGCTGCGGAAAGTGAGGGTTTGAGCTCGGTGAGCTTGTTTTCATCGGTTTGATTCTCTACGAAATACTCCGCCTGGTCAATCTTTCCAATGTCATGATAATACGCACCAACCCTAGCAAGCAACGGATTGGCTCCTATCTCCCTGCAGGCAGATTCGGCAAGATTGGCAACGGTCACCGTATGCCCATAGGTTCCCGGCGCGAGAGTCAGCATCCGGTTCATAATTGGTGAGTTCAAATCCGACAGCTCCATCAGCCTGAAATGAGTTGCGGCGTTCATCATATGCTCGAGAAAGGGCAACAAGCCCAGATTCAGAATGCCGCAGGCCAGGCCGTTCAAAAAACCAATCCCCATCGATCCGAATACTCCGGACACATCGAGATTCTTTAGGATACTCAAAACCCCGACAATGCCGGCGCTACCGACCGCA
>CAZHXC010000499.1:0-2882 GCA_964536145.1 uncultured Spirochaetales bacterium
TAATCAAAGTGGATAACCTGAAGGAAAACGTCGAGCAAATTATACGTAGCATTAATTTTGGAGACGGTATCGGTATTAAAACTCGATAAGAAGGAAATGACATGCTCTTTGTATTCGGCCGTCAGTTCTTTCACCGATATTTCCTGCGAACGCTTCTTGATCGCCTCTTCGTCAAAGTGACTTTCAATCTCTTTCTGCCTGTCATTGAGAAAATGCTCGATAACACTCGACTTCAATACCCGTGAGGCCTCTGCATGCTCAACAAGGTTTTGAGCGTAAGCTATTGATTTGTAAATGTCATAAAAATAGCGTGCAAGCGCGGGCTGTACTTCACCGGTCTTTGGTTTGTAGAATTTGAACCGATGCTTCTTCAGCTGTTTTTCGATTTCTTTGAGAAGTCTCTTCTTCTCGCGTTCCGGGTCGCTCGCGCCGGCAAACATATCCAACAGACGGGACAAAAATCCAAAACTTCCCGCTGCCCGGTTATCGGCATTTGGCTTCTCTTTGTTTTTGCTGCTCGACGTGGCCATGCAGCGATTATGGTAGGTCAAAAGCGGTGAGGTGTCAATTAAGGTTGTCCGGCAACCTCCGGACCGCCATGGCATGCGCTACAGCCTGAATTCAGCTGTTTCTCCGGTTTTTCGACATTTCGATAAGGCCGAGGGCGATAACACCACCGGCCGCCGCCCCAAACATATTCACAAAGAAATCGATGGTGTCCGGTGTCCGCCCGGTATACCTTTGCAGTACCTCGATCAAGCCGCCGTACATGGTGCACGAGAAGACGGTTACCGTGTAATAGAATAGAAGAGACCGGTTTCTCTTGTGTACGGTCAGGAGAACCAGGCATCCAAGCGCCGCATATGCCAGCCAATGCTGAACTTTGTCCAGCCCCAACAGGTGCTCGACATCAAAAGGTGGTTCCGGCAGGAGCGACAACGCAAGAATGCCGAAGGCGAGTATAGCCAGCAAGGATATCCGGAGAATCTGCCACGACATACGCGACGGTATAGGATGGGCGCCAGGTAGTCAACATTGACAGATTCAGGAACCGACTATATGCTTTTCCGATGCATACCTTGGCAAAAGAACTCAACGGCATATTGGCTAACACCGTCGCGGGACGGCTTCTCTCGGATTTTGGATTGCGTATGTACTTTCCAAAGGGTATCGCCGCTCAGGCCGCGGAAGCAGGGGAGAAAGCGACCCGGCACGACGCCTCTATCGGCATCGCCCGTTCCGGAAACGAACCGATGGCTGCAGATTATACGATGAGCATGCTCTCGCCGCTCCGGCCCACAGAGGCAGTGAGTTACGCGCCAAACGCCGGCGTACCTCAGTTGCGAACACTGTGGACGGCCGAGATTCTGCGCAAGAACCCGGAGCTCAAAGGGGTGCCAATTTCTCAACCCACGGTTGTAGCCGGTCTGACGAACGGTATTTTCCACATATCCGATATGTTCACAGGCCCCGGGGACTGCGTAGTGGTTCCCGACCTCTTTTGGGGCAATTACCGATTGATCTTTGTAGAAAGACAGAGAAACGAACTGGTTACCTATCCTTTCTATACAGACGCGGGCGGATTCAACGCCGGCGGATTGGCCGGAGCGCTAAAAGGCAAGAAAAAGGCAGTCGTGCTGCTCAATTTTCCAAACAACCCGACAGGATACTCCCCTACCGCCGGTGAGGCGGATGAAATCACCGCCGTTCTCGTGAATGCCGCGGAAAACGGCACGGATCTGCTCGTTATCTGCGATGATGCGTATTTCGATCTGTTTTACGAAGACAACATCTACAAGCATTCGTTGTTTTCACAGCTTGCTACCGCACATGAGAATATCTTTGCGGTCAAGATTGACGGACCAACCAAAGAAGACTTCTGCTGGGGATTCAGGATCGGATTTGTAACCTTTGGCTCCAAAGGGCTCGGAGAACCCCATTACAATGCGCTAAATCAGAAGCTGCTCGGCGCAATCAGGTCCTCCATTTCGAGCTGCTCCCGTCCCGCCCAAAGCCTTCTCATACGGGCACTCAATGATCCGGAGTACAAGAGGCAAAAGGCAGTGTTGCGAGAAGAGCTTCACGACCGCTACCGGGCGGTAAAGGATCTGTTAGCCGGGAAGGAGTGCGCTCCGCTTACGGTATTGCCGTTCAATTCCGGCTACTTCATGAGTTTCTCATTTCCAGGAAAGGCGGAAACCCTGCGGGTGAAGCTGCTCGATGATTACCAAATCGGGACCATTTCTTTTCAGGATGACTATCTGCGGGTAACCTACACGGCGGTTGAAAAAGATGAAATACCGTCGCTGTATACGTCGATTCTTTCGGCTGCCGCCGAAATTGGCGGCTGACCGCAAAACCGCAAGCCCTGTCGGCTTAAGACGAACGGTTTACCAGAAGGTTTCCGATATTCTGGAGCTCGGGAATCTGTCTGTACACCGGATTGGCGCCGTTTTCCCGCTTATCGAGATCAACAGTTGTTATATACAGCTCCTGGACCATATCCACGAGAATGTTGACGTTAGCCGCATAGGTGCTGAGAGCCATATTTCGTAAGATCTCCTCCTGCGTTCCGCCGCTTCTGCTCGAGGCCTTCGGAAGCATTGGTAGCACCTCCCGCTGTACCTGACCCGTGAATCGCGCAAGTGCGAGTATTTTTTCGTATAAATCATAGAACTCGAACCCTTGCATGCGAACATAGTCAGGCAGGTTGGCAATTACATCGATATGGTCCCTGTCACCACGCTGCAGCTCAAGGCGAGCGAGAGTATTCCTCATAAACCGGTTGTCTATATTTGTTCTGTAGTGGTTCCCGATCTTTTCAACGACCTTAAACAGCGAAGCTTCTTTGATTGGCATGAGCGAGAGCGTACGGCATCCGT
>CAZHXC010000500.1:0-2879 GCA_964536145.1 uncultured Spirochaetales bacterium
CAAAGATAGGGAAAACCATAGAAACCGTATCCGGTGACGCGATGCTGAAACTAAAAACTTACGACTGGCCGGGAAACGTCCGGGAGCTCGAGAACATCATCGAGCGGGCGGTTATCATCAGCCCGAACGATCAGCTCGAGATAGGTGACTGGTTCCGCGAGGCAACTTCCGCTTCCGCGGCCACATCTGCCGTAACGCTCGAGGATGTGGAGCGAGAACATATCACAAGAGTGCTCGAGCATACCGGTTGGAAAATCCGCGGCGAATACGGCGCGGCGCAGTTACTGGGATTGAAGCCGACCACTTTGGAGAGCCGGATGAAGAAGCTGGGGATTGAGCGGGAAAGCGGCGCGTCTCGATAGCCGCGACAAGGATAAAATTCGCCGCCAACTCCGGCCCTAATCGAGCGCGCGGTGCAGCTTTGGCGCCCATTAGACCGGACGGAATCGTCAAATCTGTCGGTACAACTTCAGGAAATCTGCCGGGTTTATTATCCTCCGATCCTTGGGGAAATGCTTACGGTTCCCTGTTACAAGGTAATCTGCTCCTCCGGAGACCATTACCTCGTAAAACTTACGGTCACCGTCATCAACAAATACAACGCCCGCCGGCTCAGCCGTAACGAACTTCCCTTCCGCGGCAAAAAAACTGATGATGGCATCGACAGATTCTGCATGAAATCCAAATTTCTCTCTGTGCAACACTTCCAGGTACTCATGCAACGTACGATTATCGTAGTCCAGCCCGATTCTACCGATAACGACCAGGTTCAGAATCGCTGCCGGAGGGCCATGAGGGCTGAGCAGAGCAGATACAAGGACATTCGTATCTAATACGATGTTCATGTGCCGCGGCTTTTTCTAGTCTCAGCGATTTCCCTTTCGATTTCTTCCTCGGTTACGCTGTCCCTGCCTTCCTTTATGGAAGCTGCCTGTATGTTCTTGATTGCAGCGATTGCACGCGCCTGCCGAACAGCTTTTAGCGACTCCTCTAAGTTTTCTTCAGAAAGCGGAGTCAATAATGCGATCGGACGGCCATTGTTTGTTATTACTATTTCTTTCTCGTACCCCAAGTCCTTCCATACTTGTGCAGGAGATGTCCTCAGATCTCGTACCGATATGAATTTCATCATCAACTCCTAAAACAATGGTACTTAATTGTCACTCAATTGTCAACAAAACATATGCGGGCTTGCAGATACTCCCGTACCGGTAGCGCAGCCTCCGCGTCGGTTTTCGCCGCACCGATGAGATAACGGATGTGCTCCTTCACTTCGGATCCTTCCGCTCTACAAGATTGAGATACTGATCAAGCCGTTGAACCGCCCGAAGCAGCCTTGGAGCCCGGTACCGGTGCGCCATCGTCCCCATTTTCTCCGTATCCAACTCTTCCGTAGCTTGCAGTCGCAGCTCTCGGATATAGTCCGCATCCTCACTGCCCGGCGTAAGGTAAAATAGATCGAGCAGCGCCTTTTCCGGTGAGGCGATATACGCCGCCTGCTTGCCTGAGACTTCCTCGCTGTATCCGAAGAAGATTTCACGCTTCACGTGCCGATATCTGATTCGTCCGACAGGGGAGTTGATGGTGAGCGGTCGGCCGGTCGTTACACAGGTTGTTTCAGCAACGTACTCAGGGATCATGCGGTGATGTTCCAGTGCCGACTGGAGGCTCACGTACGTCCCACTTTTAATCGTACAGGCGATGACGTTGAGGCTGAGCCGAACACGTCTGAAGGGTTCGCGAAGCGTATACCATCCCTTGTGGATTCGAATGAGGCGCCCGCTCGTTACCCAGCGACTCAAGTTTACTCGAACCACATTGATATCTTCCCCGGCCGTGACCATTCCGGCCGAGAAACAGTGAAGATCCGCGGTAATATCGACGAGTTGATCGAAAGTCATTGCGCTATCTTATCAATTCTGTTAAGGAAACGCAATCACTTCGCCCGCGCAAGGCTTTGCCACGTTTCCTGCAGCGTGGCGGGGATCTGCTTTTGCTGGTCTTTGGGTTTTCGCACCAGAGTCAGAGCGCCGCCCGGACAAGTAGTCACACACAAGCCGCAACCGATGCAGCGGTCGGCGTTCAGCGCGACACGGTCTCCCGCTTCAGAAAACGCCTACATCTGACACCGTTCCATGCAGGTGAAACACCCGGTGCATTCTTCCGGATCCAGCTTTGCGATAAAGGAGCTGGAAACGGCCTTGGCCGGAAGCGGCTGACGCTGCAGCCCTTTCAGAATGCCGCAACAGCAGCCACAGCAGCAACAGATGGCCGCAACCTCCCGGGAGTTTGCCGGTTGGAGCACCAGATTCGCTTCATCGGCCCGCCGCAGGATCTCCGGTAACTCCTTTCGCTCCAGGTAACGCCCCAAGCCGTTCTGAACATAGTAATCGGAAGACTCACCAAACATCAGGCAGCTCTCTTCGGGTGCGTCACAACCGGCGCAGATCGTCGGTGGGGCCATCTCTTCGAGCCTCCAGGCGCATTCAGCGGAGGCTAGGCCCGCGCGCGCGGCGATGGTTTCAACTTCTTCACGTTCCAAAGTCAGGTAAGTAGCTAAATCGGCCTCTTCGGGAGCAAAAAGTGCCTCGAGCAGACGCAGATGCGCTCCGTTTTCACTCGGCGGGAACCTGCCCGGAACGCGGTCCATGTGCTCGGCCAGTTTTTGATACACATCTTCTTTCATGGCTCCCCCCGCCCATGATCATACATCGTCCTCAACAATACCGCATTGCATTGAACTCTAATTGTGGTTGTCCCGCAATTTCGGATCGTGACACTTGACCGCTTCATGGCGCTGCATGTAACGTTGCTTTGAACGCTGTAGCGCTATATGTAGCGGCGGGACAACCACGATTTCGAGGGATTATGGTTGCGGG
>CAZHXC010000501.1:0-2876 GCA_964536145.1 uncultured Spirochaetales bacterium
GGGATCATCATGGGGCTGATCGAGTCGTTCAGCATCAGCATTTTGCCGCTGGCCTACAAGGACGCGGTGACCATCGCGGTGCTGTTGCTGATCCTCTTCTTCAAGCCGAGCGGCTTGTTTGGCAAGCGCGAGGAAAGCGGGCTGAAGGAGTTCTGATGAACCTGAAGAACCACCTGCCCCTCGGGGTTATCATTGCCATCGTTATTCTCGTACAACTCCTGCTTTCCGTAACCGGCACCGAGTACTTTTTGACGCAGATCACCATGTCCGCATACTACCTGCTCGTTGTGATAGGCCTCTGCCTTCTCATGGGTTATGCCGGGCAGATCTCATTGGGACATGCCGGTTTTTTCGCGATAGGAGGTTACTGCTCCGCGGTGCTCACCACCTACAACCTGATAGAATCCGCGGACGCTCCCTTCGTACAATTTCTGCAACGGATCGGTTTTCTCTATCAGCGGGTAGATCTTTACGACAATGCGATTCTCTCGGTCTCTCCGTGGGTGGCGTTTATCGCGGCGGTGATCGTAGCGCTCATCGTAGCGTTTCTGATCGGCTTTCCGGTAACCAGGCTCAAGGGCCACTATCTCGCGATGGCAACCCTCGGTTTCGGTATCATCATACACGCAATTGTATTAGGAACGAAGGTACTCGGAGAATCCGACGGGATCACCAACGTACCGCCCTTTCCGCTGGTTTTTGGTTTGCAGGTGAACGGCAGATTGCCTTTCAGGATCCAAAACTACTACATAGCGTGGTTTATCGTAGTCCTCGCGATAGGCTTGAGTGTCAACCTCATAAACTCGCGGATAGGGAGGGCGCTCCGCTCGATCCACGGAAGCGAAGAGGCGGCAAACGCTCTTGGTGTGGACACGGCCCGCTATAAGCTCCTCACGTTCGTGTTGAGCGCAGTGCTGGCAGCAATAGGAGGAGCTTTCGCGACACACTACAACGGCGGCATCGGGCCCTCGGAGGTGACGGTAACCAAGTCGGTCCGGTATGTGGCAATCGTTGCGGTGGGCGGCATGTCGAACCTGTGGGGCGTCGTGGTTGCCGGGACCCTGCTCAACTTTCTCTCACTCCGGGGCTATTTCGGAAGCTACGACGATGCGGTATTCGGGCTGATACTCATCATCGTTATGCTCTTTGCTCCTCAGGGAATTCTCCGCATGCCCCGGGTCAATCAGCTGTTGCACGGTGCATTGCGGGTTATTAAGGGTAAGAAGGTCAGTGAACAACGTTCTTCTTGAAACAATTGATCTCAACCGCTATTTCGGTGGGCTGCACGCCGTTCAGAACGTGAGCTTCACGACACGTGCCGGTGACATAAAAGCAATAATCGGACCGAACGGCGCCGGAAAAACCACCCTCTTCAATCTGATTGCGGGAAGCACACCACCACATTCGGGCAAGGTTATCTTCAAGGGAAAAGAGATCACCCATCAGAAGCCCCACCTCATCGCTAGACAGGGTTTGCTGCGCACCTTTCAAACCACCAAACTGTTTCCCCATATGACGGTGCTTGAAAATGTCATGGTGGGAAGGCACACGCAGTCGAAAGGGGGCTTTATTGCCGGCATGCTCAATCTACCGTTTACCTGGAAAGAAGAGCGGACGATACAGGAACGGGCTCTCGAGATCCTCGAGCTGTTGCGGCTCGACAGCGCAAAAGAAGAGCTTGCCGGCAACCTCCCCTTTGGAAGACAGCGTATGGTCGAGTTTGCCCGGGCGCTTGCTACCGAAGCGGAGCTGCTCCTGCTTGATGAGCCGGCGGCGGGGTTGAACATACACGAGACCGAAGAGCTCTCTCTCCTGCTCAGAAACATTCGGGATCTCGGAAAGACCCTACTCATCGTGGAACACGACATGTCGCTGGTGATGGATATCTCGGATGATATACTGGTGCTGGATCAGGGGATGAAGATAGCCGAGGGCAATCCCGAGACGATCCGGAAGAGCCCTGAAGTAATCAGCGTCTATCTTGGAGAAGAAAATGCTTAGGGTGCTCAACCTCGAAGCCGGCTACGGGAAGCTCGAAGTACTCAAAGGCATATCGCTTCACGTCAACGAAGGTGAAATCGTAACGATTATCGGTGCAAACGGCGCCGGAAAATCGACGCTGCTCAATACGATCACCGGTATCATAAACGCAAACTCAGGTGAGATCCTCTTCAAACAGACGAGCATACTAAAGGTTCCCACCGAGAGGATCGTCTCAATGGGCTGCGCGCTGGTACCCGAAGGCAGACAGGTTTTCGCGCCTTTGACTGTCAAGGATAATCTGCTCTTAGGCGGCTACCAGCGCCTGAACGCCAAAAACCGGAAGAAGCTCGCGGAAACAATGGAGATGGTATACGGCCTCTTCCCCATTCTGGAAAAACGTGAAAATCAGCTTGCCGGGACACTCTCCGGTGGAGAGCAACAGATGCTCGCGATAGGCAGGGCCCTGATGTCCGAACCGCAGCTGATCATGATGGATGAGCCATCGATGGGTATCGCACCGATCATCGTAGCGAATATCCTGGAGACAATCGCAAAACTCAGAGACGAGGGAAGGACTATTCTCTTAGTCGAGCAAAACGCCATGGCAGCCCTCAAAGTGGCGGACAGAGGGTACGTCATGGAAACTGGAACCATCGTGCTCGATGGAACTTCCGGAGAACTGCTCGATAACAACGATGTGCAGCGTGCCTATCTCGGAAAAGAATACAAAAGGATCGATGAATAGCGTCGGAGGTCACCATGATTTATTCGAGAGAGTACGAGACAATGCCGAGGGAAGACCTCGAACTGCTGCAGCTCGAGCGTCTCCAGGCAACGCTCAACCGGGTGTACCGGAATGTGGCATTCTACAAGGACGCCTTCGACGAGCATGA
>CAZHXC010000502.1:0-2867 GCA_964536145.1 uncultured Spirochaetales bacterium
CGCCCAGTGTAGACGGATGGGCCGAGAGATCGCAAAGCAGGGGAATGCACCGGTATCCATGGCCGATGAAATCGCCTGAGTTAACCAACTGCCCTTCCAACATCACTACCAGGTCCGGAACTATTCCGGATGATGTGAGCACGGGAAGCGCCGTGTCAACTGCGAGCAGGAAAACACGATTGCGTTCCTTTTTTAGAATTTCAAACGCGCTTTCCAATGATTCGCCGGCGCCGGCTACTACTACCGGTTTTTCACTTACCGGGAAAGCAGAAACAAAGGAAGGCCAATGGCGCGAGAGATTTGCAATGATATTCCGTATCCAAAGCCGGCCCATATGGATGAGTGTGATGCGGTTTTGCCAGTATCGTTGTATATGACGCTCGGCAGCTGCTGCAAGCACATCGTATGCTTCCCTGTTGAGCTGATACCCACCGGAAAGAGGAAGAAGCATGATACGCCTGAACCTGCCAATGTCGAGTTGGTCTATTTGCCTGATCAATGCGGTTGGCACGTCGGTTCGAACAACGGTGATCGTATCGCAGTGCAGAAGATCTGCCGGTGCGTGTTCGAGAGAAAAACGCATCAGCTGCTGGTCGGTTTCAACGCAGAGTATGTGGCACTTCTCGGGAAGTGTTTTAAGCAACCGGCGGACACCATAAAATAGAAGCGGCGAGGGGACGAGGATAAGCGTTTCCGGCTGAACGACGGCTTTTCCCGCCATGTGCCGGGGATTTTTTACCGGATCGCGCCGTGAATAAAGAAATCTACCTTTGTATGAAACGGTATCCCCGAGATCGGTGTGTAGTAACCGCGGAACCGCTTCGGTCATTGCTATCGACGGAGAAAGTTTTCCGAAAACACCTCAGTGAAGGTATCGTTGAACTTATCCGAGTCCATGATATGGTTGTTCAAATCCCGCAGGATATTCTGTTGCGCGAGGTTCGGGTAATAGTCGATGAGATACTCGAGCTCCTGATCGTCAAGGGTTGTCTCCTCAGCAAGCGCGAATACACCAACGCTTTCATCAAGCACAATGGGCTCCGATATCTCTCCTTCATCAAGCGAGAAGATCATTGTCAGGAAGGTGGCATCATACGCGGAGTTGCTCAACTCATCACTTTCCTCGGTTCCCTGGACAGGTGAAAAAAAGTTGGCATTGCCGTAGTTAATCGGAAAGCTTGCAGATTGCCGTACTTCGACTTCTCGATTTTGCGCAGCAGTCTCGAGACTCGTTTCTCCCGCTTCGGTAGCGTAAGATTCGGCGGTTTCGAGCAGGTAGTCTTCAATAATACCTCGTGCAAAACGTTCCATGTAAGTACGTACTGAAGCGAGAGTCTCGGGATCCGAAAAATCGGGATCGACCGCCGCTTCATCGACCCTGTAGAACACCCAGCCAAAGCTGGTTTCGTATATATCGGTGATCTCGCCTTTGCCGGTGGTGAATATCTCTCCAACATCGGTTATGTCGTCAAAATCAGCAGCAAGATCGTGGTACTCGACCCATCCCATATCGCCGCCTTCTTCAGCAAAACTGTCGGTTGAGAAATTTCTCGCCTGATACTCAAACGTGGAAACCCCGTCCGCTATCTTCTGTTTCACGGTCCGGGCGTCTTCCAAGGAGGATTGTACGGTTATGCGGCTCAGTTTGATCTTGCGAAAACTGGACTCATTCTCCTGGGCATACTGGAGTACTTCCGAGTCGGGGAACTGATCAAAGGTGAAAAGAACATAGAAGAAAGAGCGTTCGTTCGCCGCCATGTTCTTGAAAAAATCAGATGCACCGGTGCTGAAAAAACCGTTATGGCGGATGTCGTTGAGATACGTCTGGTGCAGCATTTCTTCGCGATAGAGCTCGCGATATCTATAGCGCTCTGCGTTGGATGTGTTGCGGTACCGGGCTTCGCTGAATACACCGTTCTCCATGTAAGGACCGGTCCTGAGAAGTAACTCATCTATGGCGTTGTCTGATACGTGTACACCCGCCCGTTCGGTCTTTTGGAGGATGGCTGTACGTACAACAGTCCTGTCATATGCACCTTTCCAGACCTGGTACGCTTGCCATTCATAATTCTGGTTACCTTGCTCAGAAATCTGATCGGAGAGAATATCCACCTGTCGCGCAAGATAGTTACCCTGGACGTATGTTATTTCCTCTCCACCGTAGGTACCAAAGACTATGGGTCCGCCACCGCCTATTCCGCCGACCATCGGGCCGCCGACAAAAGCTACGATGATGATGAGAAGTATGATTATCGATCCGGCGTAGAGAAAGGGGTGTCTTTTCCTACGCTCCGCAGGTAACGTCTTGTCCGTATCTGCCTGCTGTTGTTTTTGCTTATTTCGTCTTAAATCCCTTGAAGGCATTGTGGTCCCTTACTCACGATGTAGAGCCAAACATACCATGAGCATACGGCAGTGTCAATTCACGGTTAACTCAGGGTGCGATTTCACGGATGGGCTTTTCGTAAGCTATGAAACATTGGAATTGGCCCTGCAGCAGTACTCCGTGCTCAAACAGCCTCGACTTCGTCTCGGAACTGCGCGCGGAGCACTGCTTCCGGGCCACATCTGACACATAACACGCTAATCCCGTTCGTGATTCTACTGTGTGGGGTGGGTACAACCTGTCCGTGAAATCGCCGTCTTAACTCATCGTGAAAAGGGTGATCTACTATACTTGACATCATCAACAGCGCTGTATATATTACCTCTGCAATCTTGGGGGCGTAGCGAAGATGGTTATCGCGCCGGCCTGTCAAGCCGGAGACCGCGGGTTCAATCCCCGTCGCTCCCGAAAAATCCCTGCAAAGGGATTTTTTTTTCAAGTCGTTTTTTCGGGCTGTAGCGCAGGGGCTAGCGCGCACGGT
>CAZHXC010000503.1:0-2843 GCA_964536145.1 uncultured Spirochaetales bacterium
AAGCTCTACAGGGATTTGCGCTACTCGTTGAATCAGCGCTTTGAGCTCGAGCTTGTGCTGAGCAAGCTTTCCGCACTGCCGTCGTACGTCACGCAGAAAGAGCTTCTCGACAGGGTTGCTCGCTTAAAGCGGGAGTTTGGCGAAGGCGCAACACCGGGGGCTGAGATCCCGGTTGATCAGGGCAACAGCGCCGGCGGCGCGGTGGAAAATGACGTGTCCACAGTGCCGGAAGACGCGGCAACCGAAGACGACGCGGCCGTTAGAGACGAGACGCCGGCAGGCGCTTCGAGTAACATTGCAGGTGACGGAGATATCGATCCGGAGACGCGGGAGAAAATAACCGCAGAAATCAGGCGGAAGCATCTTTCTCTTGCTTCCTCGCTTGAGAAAGTTACCTCCTGGCGGGTCGAAGGAGATTCGCTTATCCTGTGCTGCGACACCAGCTTTGCGGCGGCAAATATCAAAAAGGACAGGAAGAAGCTGCAGGATGCTGTTGCCGCCGTTCTCGGAAAAACCTATCTCCCGGTAGTTGAACAAGAGCAGCCGGAGGGTGGAACAAAACAGGAATCTGTGGCCGGTGAAGACGGTGTTGAAATGATCCGCAGGGTCTTCAAAGGGGAAATTATTGACACAGAGTAAAAGGACAGCGCTATGAATCCAATGGATCTGATAAAGAACTTTCAGAACATACAGTCCCGTATGGGCGAGATGCAGGAGAAAATGAAATCTCTTGTCGTAACCGGGACAGCCGGCGGCGGAATGGTTTCCGTCGACATGAACGGTCAGATGGAGGTAACCGGGGTGAAAATTTCACCCGAGGCTGTGGATCCTGAAGACATCGAGATGCTTCAAGACCTGGTGTTTGCCGCATTTTCGGACGCATCGGCAAAGATAAAGGACAAAATGAAGGAGGAGATGTCGACTATAACCGGTGGTATGGATCTTCCTCCCGGTCTTTTTGGCATGTAACCCGCCGGCGCGGCACCCATGACAACCTTAGAACAGCTCATACGCAATCTTTCCAGGCTTCCAGGCGTAGGGAGGAAGAGCGCTGCCCGGATTGCATACTTTCTGCTCAGGACAGACAGGCAGTTTACCAAAGAGTTAGCCGGAGAAATCGAAGCATTGCAGGACCGGATACGGGAGTGCAGTGTCTGCGGTAACTATACCGAAGTCGATCCCTGTGAGATTTGCACGGATCCCCGGCGTGATTCATCTGTCATCTGCGTGGTTGAGCAATCCCAGGATGTCCAGACAATCGAATCAACCCGCGAGTATAACGGCCGGTTCCATGTTCTCAACGGCGTAATCTCACCAATAGACGGAATTGGTCCTGACGACCTGACCATCGGAAAACTGATGAAACGGATCCGTGAGCATCCTGTCTCCGAGTTGATCATCGCCACAAACCCAACGGTTGAAGGAGATGCCACGGCGATGTATCTGGTACGGATGCTCTCCGGCAGCGGCGTCAATCTCTCCCGTCTCGCCTCAGGCCTGCCTGTGGGGGGTGATCTGGAATACGCAGACAGGCTCACGCTCGCGAGATCGCTCAAGGGGCGGATACCGCTGAAGTAGCCTGGTTCACCCCAGCCGGCGACGGATATCGTCTATTTTTTCCTGCATCTTTTCCACATGGGTGCCGTTCCAATAGTATTTTCCGCAGGCTTTGCATCTGAAGATAGACCCGGCCCGGTTTAGAACACCCGCCGGTACGCTTTCCGTGTCGATCTCTTCCCTCTTTACGGTTGTGATCTCCCCGTTGCAGGATATACACCGCTTGAACGGATCGATACGCCGTGAGAGATCGTATCGGTTTATCACCTCTACTATCTGCGTACGCGGATGCGTGCTTCTGATATACAAACCGCGGGTGACGTTACTTCTCATGAGGAGCCGGGTGTCACGTGAGAGCAATACCCGCTCCTGTTGCTCTGAAAGTTCTGCAAGTATGTCATCATCCCAGCTGCGGTCATAGAGCGTGTCGAACCCGAGCATTCTTAAGTGTCTGGTCAGCGTTTTTAGATGGACATCGGCAATGAATCTGACCGGTTGCGGATCAGGCGGAACGAGGTGAAGGAGGTTTTCTTTTTCCGACGGGATGGATGAAATGCCCGGAGGGAAAACCTTCACCGAGTCTCCATCTGCGAGCAAATAGTCGAATCGGACCGAAACCCCGTTGACGAGTATGCAATCCACTTCAACGTGCGGGACGCCAATCGATTCTATCAGGTCCTTTACCGAACGGGTGACGTGGAACTCTGCCTCGAGGGACCTGCTTTCATGCCCGCGGGAGATGAAAAAGTCGAGAGCTTCATGGAAACAGACCGATACGTGAATCACCCTGTAACACCTGTAACACTACCGGATTACAATTTGTCGATCAGCATTGAACACTTGCCCGAAGGTATAGGGAGTGTCCGTTTCTTTCCTTCATCGAGAATATTGATGGTAAAGTAGTAGAGCTTTTCAGACTCCAGGCGTATCTCCCATCCCCTGCCGCTTTTGTTGCTCAGGATGGTGATCATATTCCGCTTCAACGAGAGATCTTCTATTCCCATGATCTCCATCGTTGGTATGATCCAATCTACCGTTTTTCTCGGCAGGCTGATGTAGAGCCCTATGACGTTCTCTATGATGAGAGTAATCGATGAGAGCGCGGCGTACGGGAGATAGAGAGGACGGGGCCAGTTCCGTTTTTCGGGCCATTTTGCCGGACCGTCCTTGTTTGGCAGGTAGGCTTCATAGAGGTTGCCCTTTTCTTTTCCCTCCGGATGAAGGGTGTCGAGCATGAAGTAGAGATGTCGAATCGAGCACTCCCTTGCAAGGTCATATCGTGCGTA
>CAZHXC010000504.1:0-2832 GCA_964536145.1 uncultured Spirochaetales bacterium
GGTGTGATTTCAGGCGGCGCCGCCAGAGAAGTTCAGGAGGCCATAGACGAAGGCCTCGATCTCTATCTCACCGGTGAGATGTCACACGCCCAGTACCATCTCTGTCTTGAAGAGAAAGTTAATCTTGTCTGCGGAGGGCATTATCAGACTGAAACCATGGGTGTCTCACTCCTCGCTGAGAGATTGAACCGGGACACCGGATTGGAAACGGTGTTCATAGACGTACCTACCGGATTATAAGGGTTGCACATGCAGATTGAGAAACCACGCCGTCTATCGATGCTCGCACCGTTTATCATGAGCGCGGGTATTGTTGTATGTGATCAAATTACCAAGCTTCTGATTGTCAGGAATATCGAGCCGAATCGTATTGGTGAACGATTATTTGGTGATTTCATCTGGATTGTCCACGCTCAAAATCTTGGAATGGCTTTCAGCATCGGCGACAGCTTTCCTCCTGTGGCAAGGCGCATCCTCTTTGTTGCCCTCCCGATTCTGGTGATGATTTTCGTAGTTGTCTACTACTTCAAGGGGAACGATCTGACGAAGGGCATGCGCTGGGCAATGGCCGGTATTGTAGGCGGAGGCATCGGGAATCTCATCGATCGGATCATGAGACCGGACGGTGTCGTCGATTATTTCTCAGTCAAGTTCTACGGCCTTTTAGGTATGGAACGGTTTCCGGCGTTCAACGTTGCCGATGCATCAATCACCGTATCAGGAATCCTTCTGGTGGTGCTCTTCGTTGTGCAGGAGGTCCGCAACCATGAACAAAAAGGTTAATACCGTCCTCTTCATTCTCGTCGCGACGGTAGTCAATATCGCAATCATGATGGCAATACTCGTTGGCGGGATGTACCTGCTCGGCGCGGCGCTGCCGGAACGGGCACAGGAATCGGCAGGGCAGTTTCTGTTCATTATCCTTTTCTTCGTTGCGATTGGAGGGGCATTTATCATCTATAACAGGATTGTCAGATTCCTATCCAAAAAGATAGATATGGATAAGTATTTCCATCCGGTTTTCAAAAGACGGCAGCGATAGGCGGGTAGCAGGATCAATAGCCGTCGGACGCAGCCCTGTTCAGATCCTTTTTGTAAAGCTCAGAGTAGAGAAAGCCGCGGTTGCGGAGCATTTCCTTCAGATGTTGCGGGAACGGGATATAACGCCAGAATATCGAGCGGACGTCCCTGTCGAGCTTCTGTGTCCCCTCGCTTTCCTTTGTAATCCAGAGTATATAATCCTGGATAAAGAACTCACGGACATCGCCGCGCATTTTTTTGCCTTCAAACCATTGGTAGTAATTGCCGGTTAAGCCTTCTTCCATCCAGTAGTGCTGGGCCTTTTCCTTTGCAACCTGCCACCTGAGGTCTCCGAGCGCGGAAATAATCGCGGTCTTCAGATCCTTTGGAAACATCGGAATGGCTATCCTGCCCCGGCTCGTAGCCCGGTTGTAACGCTCAAACGGTTCCCAGCATATTCCGGAATCACCAAAGCAGGGCACGAGTATCACATACGGCACAATGCGGTTTGTCTGACGCTTGAAAGTCCTCTCAAACACTCCGGGATCTATAGCTTCCACGCCTGCCATCTCGATGATGACGTTTTCCCTCGTTCCCATTTCACGCATATTCGGTCTGAAATACTGCTTCATGAGTACCGGCAGATGATTTCCCTGTCTCCCCACGCACATCTTTGCCATTTGTCTGACGGTATTGAACTCTTCTTTCACCGCGCTCTCATCAACGGTTGCAACGTCATGGCCGGCGTCGGCGGCTTTATTGGTGAGCTCTTCCACTTCATCAGTCGCGTTTGAAAGCTGCTGATAGAGCGAACTAATCTCTCTATCCGTGGCGCCGAGAGTTTTCACAAGGCTACTGATATCCGAGAGACACGAGCGCTGTTCCTCGCTGTAACCGAACTTGAGACCGGGAAACGCCGGGTTATCACTACGATTGAGAAGCGTGTCCACCGCGCTTTTCAACTGGATCTCAGCGGTGCTCAGCTCGGAAAGCTTGGTTGCAAGAAGACCCTGCTGAACATCCTTCTGGCCCCGGGCTTTTTCGAGCTTGGTGACTACCTGTGCGTCATCGCTTCTTTTTTTTACTTTGACTTCATCGGTTGCCGAGGTGCCTATCTGCCCGGAGGCGATCTTGTTCATCCATTCGTCTACATAGTAGACCGGTTCGCCCGTTTTGTTATCCAGGACGACCTTAGACAGCATTTCCCTTTGTTCGGGAGAGATGATGTTGGGAAGCACGGCGCCGTAACGCAACATCAGCCGTTTTTGAATCGGCAACTCGCCGCCCGCCTTGACCGCAATCGATTCGGCAAGATTCCAATACGCCGAAATTAGTCTGCCGCGGTAGAGTGAGCGTTCCTGGGGATCCTTTGTGTTCAGGAATTGCGTCATGGTGGCGTGAAAGCGCTTTGCTACATCGCCCTCACCGCTCATCGCTTTCTTGTAATAGTTTTTGTCGTTGAAAAAGGGTTTTGCCGCTTCTTCGGTAACCGTTATTTCCGGAAACGCTTCTTTCCCGAGCTCTACGCCCTCTTCCTGTACGTCTTCAGTTTTCTTTTTCCCACCGAATAACTGATCAAATTCCGGGGTCCCGTCACCGGTCTCTGAATCATCCGCACCGAGAAGCTCTGCTATTTCAGGATCAATACCTTCGGAAAGGGATCTGTCCTGGTTTTGGTTCTCACTCATCGTTAACAGCTTTCCGGAAGGCCTAAAACCGCGACACGCGTTTATGCCTGCGGTCCAACCTGCCTCGATTGGAGGTGGTGGGAATCGAACCCATGACCTCGTGAATGCCATTCACGCGCTCTAG
>CAZHXC010000505.1:0-2824 GCA_964536145.1 uncultured Spirochaetales bacterium
CAGATCGCAGGTGCCACGGAACAACGTGTTGGCGCTCATCGGGAACCGGTCACTCAGGCGGTCACCCAATTGCCTCAGGAACTCGCAGTAGAGCTCAAACCAGGGGCTCTCCTCTACGTTCAAGTCTTTTTCGAGAAATGCTTCCGCCCCACCGGGGTAATGCTCGTTCCAGATCTGCCCTTCGGTCATGGTGATCGGACAACCGATCATCGCCTCGAGCCAGGGAATTTTGTGGAACGGTTGGCTGTGCGGCAACAGATCTCCGTTGCCGAGCACCGCCGTGCTCTGCCTGGGCGCAGAAAGCCGGATGTCCGCGGTTTCCGAGAGCCACCTCTCCACTTCCGCCACCATTGCCGCCGGATCAACTTTGTCCGCCGTCAACACCTCCGCGTTGGTCACCGAAGTTCCGTCGGACTGCGGTAGTTTGACCGGAAGCGATGGTGCAAACACCCCCGTCGACCGCAAGAGGCTGCCGTCCTCCCGGTTCCAGTACGCCTTGTGTCTGCCCAGCTTCTCTTTGATGCGTGCGTCCGTGCGGGACACGGCCTCTATGTGGATCATATCTCTTCCTCTTTGTACTTCGATTTTATTAGGCGGTAGTCTACTTTTTTCAATAAAAAGGGGCAAGGCGTAACGCCTTGCCCCCATTGTTTGCTTGTATCAGAACGAAAAGATGTAGTCTCTATTTGAAACCCAATTCGCTCTTTACACTCTGATTGAGCCACATGTACGGGATCATCTCGTGCGGAGTTCCATCACTCAAGCTGAACTCACCGTAGTAGTTCTCTACCCAATCCCACCAGTAGACTCTGGAAGCTGTAGGAGCGAGAGGCAGGTACGGCGCATCCTGCATCATAATCTTGGATGCTTCTTTGGCTATCTTGGCCTGAGCCGATTCATCCACAAGGCCCATCATCTCGTCTATAAGTGCATCAAACTCGGGATTCGAATATCCTGAGAAGTTATACCACGCGTCGGTCTTTCCTTCTGAGAGAAGCACGATGAGGGGGTTTGCAGCGTCAATCGTTCCGGGCATACATGCACCTTCGTATGTTACAGCGTACATTGTTTGTGCAAATGCGCTCGGCTCCATGACCTCAATCTCGGCATCAACACCGAGCTTGGCCCACTGCTCTTGTACCAGCGCCACGATGTCCTGATCCAACGCTACGTTTCTCACGTAGAGCTTTGTCTTAAAACCATCGGGATATCCTGCATCAGCCAGCATCCGCCGTGCCTGGGCCGGATCGTAATCGTACATATCCGCCACCACATCGGGTAATTCTTCATCCGGAACATAAAACACGGGATTGTTCTCGGACTGCGGATGGAACCTCAACGGTAGGCTTTCACTCCGCTGCAGTTTGGCGAACTCTTCCCTGTCCGTGCCCATCGACAATGCCTGCCGAACCTTTACATTATCTAAGGGTTCGTGATTGGTGTTAAATCCTAACGCCGACCCGTTTCCGGGAGCAAAGATGTAGCGGTTAAGACCCTCACCGATGGTATCATAGTTGTCCCATTGACCGAGCTGTGGCTGCATGTGAAAGTCGACTTTCCCGGTACGAACCGCGGACATCATCGTCCCCGCGTCCGGAATAATGGGGAATACGAGCCTGTCGATAAACGGCATCTGGTATTCCTTACCGTCGATGAACGTCGAGTCCCAATAGTTGGGGTTTCTCGTGTAGGTCATGCTGGAGCCGATAGTATATGACTCGAACACGAAGGGCCCCGTACCAACCTGATTATCCCACAGTTCCGGGTTGTTTTCTTCAAGCTCCGGAGGAGAATACACCGCTCGGTCCTCCCAACCGATGTAATACATGAACTGGTTGTCGAAATTCTCGAACTCACAAATAACGGTATACTTATCATCAGCATATACGGACTCGAGCACTCCGTCGAACCTGGTACCCCAGTCGGCTTCCCAGAAGGTGTTGATGTCGAAAGCGATATCTTCAGCGACAAGCTCTCTCGACTCCATCCAGTCGACGTGATCAGCCTGCCAGTAAACTCCCTGCCGCACGTTGATGACGGCTCTTTCCGGCGTTACGTCCCAGCTCTCGAAAAGATGACCCTTCAAGAATTTCTCGGGAATGTAATCACTGAACTCGAACATGAACTCACCGTTGCCCATGCCGCCCCAGGTCTCTATGTCACCAAGTATGCCACGTTCCTGGATAGCTGCAAGCCAGCCTTCAATCGCCTGGACCTGGCTGTCCTTCTGTGCCGGGCTTGGGGGATCCCCCACCGTTCTCTGATGGAGCATGGTTAGCGTTCCACCGTATTGCGGTCCTTCTGTCGCCGCGGCGGCGCCTGTTGTTTCTTCCTGTGCTCCTGCGAAAACAAAACCGGCAGACAACACAAGCACAATTATTAAGCTACAGATCTTTCTCTTCATAAAAGTTTCCTCCTTTTGCTAAATAAGAGAAGATAATGCGGTCTCTCCCGCAGTCCATAGGTCTTTCCCTATCGTCGTTATTATACGCAGCACCTCCTTCCGGTTCACACCGCTGAAATATCTATGTGAGCCACCATGAGATTAGCCACAGTCATAATAATAAGGTTCGCTTTCTTACTTACGGTATAACCACTCATAGAACCTACGCTGCATCACTTTGAAACAGCAGAAAAATACATTTTCACTAGTTACATCTTAACATAGATTCAAAGGCAGTCAATGGCAAAAAACGAGTAACTGCACGTTCATAAATGTGGAGTTCGTGGTATCCGATCATATTCCAAAGACAAAAAGGGCAAGGTTTTTCCACTTGCCCTGAAATATTTTACATGCGTCATTGACTGCAACTTCCCAAACCTA
>CAZHXC010000506.1:0-1517 GCA_964536145.1 uncultured Spirochaetales bacterium
CCGGTATTAGCTTGTCGAAAAAGAACAGAGTCATTCCTCCCAGTACGCCGACCAGGATAAGCCAGTCCACAAGGCGGAGCGATTCTTTAAGCAGAAAGATGCCGAGCACCGCGACAAATGCCGGCGACATATATTGCAGGAAAATCGCGTTTGCTGATGTGGTGAGCTTGTTGGCAACCACAAAGGTGGATATGGCAAGACAGTGCGATACCGCCGCGCCCCATCCTGCGAGAGTGGTGGGCGCTTTGAATCGCCTGTTGACGATAATGAGGAACAGAGCCGCAACCAGGCTCCTCGCCCCGCTGATAGCTATCGGATGCCAGTCTATCAGCTTTATGACCAGGCCCGAGGTGCTCCAGAGTACGGCCGTTAGAACCGCGGAAACAAAACCTTTGAGCTGGTCGTTCTCCGCCGGACGCGCGGGTAAAGGTTTGCGACCACTAGAAAGCTGCATCATGTCCTTCCACCGGGCTATTATACAGCAACCGCCGGAGGAGGCAAATCTGTACGCCGATATTTGCGCCGTCCGTCTGCCTCACTTGCAATGGTTGCGACGCCGCACCGGGCGCTCTACAATGGCCGCATGAACGCAGACCGTGCCCGAGTGACCGTATTACTCCACAGTCAAAGACCAATACCGGCGGAAAAACTCAAAGCCCTTTTCGACTCCGAACCGTGGTGGCCGGAACGCTCTGTCGAGGACCTGGAAGAGGTGCTCGATGGGTACCCCGCCGTTGGAGCGTGGGACGGGGATACGCTCGTCGGTTTTGCACGAGCGGTAACCGACTTCAGATTCAGGGCGAATATCGAAGATGTGTTGGTGCTCGAAGATTACCGCAACGGGAGTATCGGAACCCAAATAACGAATCTCCTGCTTCAGTCGCTCGAGCACATAGACGTCATAACCCTCTTCTGCCAGAGGAAGCTCGTTTCATACTATGAGTCCCTCGGATTCAAAGAGTTCACAAAACAGGCTGTGATGCAAAAACGGAACAATCGTTAGGCAATCTATGGCCGGAACGTGAGGACGGGCACCCCGAACAACGGTATCCGGTGATGCGCCGGCTAAAGTGTCAGCACCATAATCCTCGAACCGCGCGCCGGGTCATAGGCAAGTCGTTTCTTCTCGGGAAGTACGCTAATATCCTTCTGCTGGAAACCGAGCTGCCGGAACCAGTCAAAGGCCTGGGTTGTGAGCACAAAAAGCTCTTTGTAACCTCGCTCGCGCGCGGTATCTATCAGGTAAGAGACCAGCTGTCGTCCGATACCGAGCTCTGCAAATTGCTCGTCCACCGCAAGCCCGGCAATCTCAGCCTGGTATTCGTTATACGGCTTGAAATTGACGCTCCCGTGGATCGCGCCGTCTACTTCATACACATATATGGCATCGGCTTCTTCAAGCAGCTCGCTGTGTGAACGCCGTACCAGATGTCCTGCCTGGACCCAGGGTTCCATAATCCGCAGGACGACAGGAATCTCATCGTTGTTGACCTTCCGGATCCGCTCGTACTGGTTTG
>CAZHXC010000506.1:1527-2819 GCA_964536145.1 uncultured Spirochaetales bacterium
GCGTACACCATCGTGCCGACCCCAAGATTCGAAAACACCTCCTGCAGAATCACGCCGTCGAGGTTCCCGTCTACGATATGCACACGCTTCACACCGCGGCTGCAGGTTTCTCTGGCACTTGTGAGCAGGTCTACCACCTCGTGATCCTGGGATCCCTGTTTTTCCAGATACGAATCTACTTCAGCAACGGTCATCCGCGAGGGACAGTCGAGGTGGTGTTTCGAAACAAAGAACAGCTTGTCCGCTTTGACCGATTGAGCGAGGAGGCCGGCAAGCTCGTTCGACGATACGTTGTAGGGCTCGCCGCTCGAGCTCCAACCCACGCAAGGGAAAATCGGTACGACACCGTCACGTATCAATTCTTCAAGCTGCTCGGTGAGGACACGCTCCACCCTCCCGGTATTCATGAAGTCGACCCCGTTCACCACACCCAACGTTCTCGCACGAACCCAGTTTCCAATGACCGCACGGATATTATTCGCCGTAAGAACGGTCATGATGCTGTTTGCTACGTCAAACGCCGCCATTTTTATAAAGGGCATCGCCTCCGACGGCGAAATCCGGATCGCCCCCCGCATTGTGTTTTCAATGTTGTATCTGGCAAGTACTTCGTCAATCCGCTCACGCGCCCCAGCCACAATAAGGATATTGATGCCCAAATTGCGGAGCTCCGCCAAATCCCCGATGAGCGAGGGAAACACGGGCGCTTCGGTAAGGGGATCATCGATCTTTATTACGAAGGACTTGCCCTGAAACCGTTTGAGATAGAGAAAAACTTCCCGTATGCTGTCCGTCTTTTCACGGAATGTCTCGTTCATTTTCCAATAAAATACACGAGATGCCGATGATAAGGAACACCCGGATACGCCTGGTCGCGGTCCCTGCGCCGCACAGCAAACAAAAATCCGGGGAATTCGGCGCCGGTGATGTCGCGCAAGTCCATACCATGATAAAATCCATATCGTCTATGAAGAAGCTGACGCCGGTGTTACTCGGCATGTTGTTGCTGATATTTGCCTGCACCACCGCGCCTGATGGTGGTGCTCCTGCCGGCGCTGCGTCTGATAGCGCCGCACCCGAAGGGGATCGTTCTCCCGAAGCCGCGTCGAACGGCACCCCGGGCGGCGGTGCGAGCGCAGGCACCGCCGATGATGCAGATGTATCCAACGGCGCCTCTTCGGCTGAAGCGACGGCTTCCGGGAGCGGCGAAGGATACATCGGCCCGGCGGACGACGGGGAAACCGCCGATAGCGACGCAGCTCCGGATGCCGACGGCACGGAAGCTCACCGCG
>CAZHXC010000507.1:0-472 GCA_964536145.1 uncultured Spirochaetales bacterium
CTCCATCATCGGCTTTGTGACCGCCCGCATGCAGTAGAAAACGCCCGAGAGATTGGTGCCGATTTCCACCGCCCAGCGCTCATCGGTCATGTCCAAAAACGGGTTCATCTTTTCAGGATTGCTCCCGCTGATAGCTGAGCTCGGAAGCGCCGCGGCGTTGTTTACCAGAATGTCCACCCTGCCCCAGCTGTCGAGCACCTTCCCAACGGCCTCGTTGACCTGGGCGCTATCCGATACGTCTACCTGTAACGGCAGAACTTCTCCACCTTCTCCCGCAACTACACGGGTCGCTTCCTCCAAGGACTCCTTTTTTCGTGACCATATCGATACTTTCGCACCTTCGCTGCTCAGAGCAATGGCAATCTCTCTGCCAATTCCCCTGCTTCCCCCGGTCACGATTGCGACCTTGTCTTTGACTAACATGCTGCCTCCATATCTTCATATCGGTATGAAATTGCGTATCAACGGCGCT
>CAZHXC010000507.1:482-1186 GCA_964536145.1 uncultured Spirochaetales bacterium
GCTTCAGGTGCCACGTGTGTACGGTCTTTCCGGAAACCCCGCTATGCCAAGTACTTCGGTTATATCACGAATTTCGTACGTTGGCTTCACCGAGGTGTTGTTTCGCCGGCGCATCGGATTATACCAACATGTATCTATCCCATAAGCCGCACCACCTGCAATATCTGACGACAATCCATCACCGACGATAAAAGTATTATGCTTTTCAGGATTTCCGATCATCGAAAAAACCTTGTCAAAGAAGCGTTTATCCGGTTTGGCGACGCCAATTTCGTCTGAGATGACGATGGACTTGAAAAACTGATTGATATCTGATGCGTTAAATCGCCAGTGTTGCACTTCCGCAATACCGTTCGTGGCAAGCACGAGGCCATGATCCTCCGAGAGTGCCTTCACCACATCGAACGCCCCGGGGAACAGTGTACTTTCATTACCGAGTGCTTTCAGATAATGGGCACTGAAACGGGAAGAAAGATAATCGAAGCCCATAGTGTTCGCCAGCTCCTCAAATCTTTTCACCCGCAGTTGTTCTAACGAGATACTACCCTGCTCAAACTCAGACCACAGCCGGGAATTGATACTGCCAAACTCTTGATGAACTGTGGAGTCGAACGCAAGCCCGTACCTTTGAAACGTGCTCCGAAGCGCAGACAGCTCACAACGGTCATAATCGAAAATAGTTCCATCGGCGTCGAAGATTATCC
>CAZHXC010000507.1:1196-2431 GCA_964536145.1 uncultured Spirochaetales bacterium
GGCATTAATCAAACCTTATGTATATAGCGGCTGCTTCGTCTTAAGGAAGAAACTTCCTGTTCCAGTGATAGTGGAGATGGATGTGCTCCCCGCGGACGGAGAGATTCATCTCGCTCTCTTTTGGCGGCCATGGCAGTACTCCGCACCGCTTTGCCCATTGCTCGTAGGCATCGGTCATCTGCTTAGCTCGCCCGGGATCCTTCTCAGCGAGGTCCGAAAGCTCGGTCCGGTCCTCAACCATGTCGTACAATTCCCAGCCCTTGCCGTGTTCGCTGACCAGTTTCCACCGGCCGTCACGGATAGCGCGGTTGCCTTCGTGCTCGAAATACAGGGGCATCTGTTTGGACCAGCTTTTCCCCTCCATCAACGGCAGGAAGCTCTCCCCCTCGCAGGCGGGAATAGGGGCGCCGTTTTTCTCCTCCGGATATGCGGCGCCGGCGGCGCCAAGCAAGGTAGCGGTTATGTCTACAAGTTGCAACGGCTCGTGAAGGATCTCGCTTTTCTTGATCTTATCGGGCCAGTGGACGATAAACGGTGTGGCGATTCCCCCTTCGTGCACCCAGTGTTTGAACAGGCGGAAAGGCGCATTGCTGACGTTTGTCCATGGAAGATCGTAGGACATGTAGGTATCCTCCGGCCCGGGTCTCATGCCGGGAACATTGCCGATCCGCATCGGCCTTCCGTCACGGGTCTCGTTACCCCATATGGACGGGCCCGAGTCCCCAGGGTCCTCGAGCAGAAACTCGGCACATCCTCCGTTGTCCGAGAGAAACATCACCAGGGTGTTCTCCTCCTCACCCCGTTTACGCACTTCTTCCAGTACTCGGCCAATTCCCTGATCCATCCGGTGGATCTGCGCGGCAAATGCCGCCATCCTGATATTTTCCCATTCCTTATTTGGCACATCTTCCCAAGGCGGAGCATCCACATCCCGGGGTGAGATATCCCACTTCTCATCGAGAAGCTTCATCCCTTTGAGGCTCTCATGCCGGGCGGTCCTGACTGCGTCCCAGCCTTTACGATACTTCCCCTCATACAAAGCGATGTCGTCTTCAAAGGCATGGAGCGGCCAGTGCGGGGCCGTGTAGGAGAGGTATAGAAAGTACGGCTTTTCCCCGGGAGAAGATTCACCGATCATTTCGACCGCCTTGTCGGAAATCGCATCGGTCAAGTAATAATCGGACGCGTCAGCCCGGATAAAGGTATCCTGGTCCATCAGGCAGACCGGATCGTAG
>CAZHXC010000507.1:2441-2810 GCA_964536145.1 uncultured Spirochaetales bacterium
AAGGAAGAGACGCCGTTAAGGATGCCGTAGAACCTGTCAAAGCCGCGCTGCGTCGGCGTGGGGTGGTGCTCGTCCCCCGCGGTTCTCTTCCAGCTCTCCCTGTCGAGAGCTTTGTAGTTGCCGCCCACGTGCCACTTTCCGGACATGAGCGTGCGGTATCCGGCTGTGCTGAGCGCCTCCGCAATCGTCACGCAATCCGGGCGGAGGAAGCCGCGATACCCGGGAATCCCGAGGTCCATGGTCATGTGAGCAACACCCGCCTGATGCGGGTGGAGACCGGTAAGCAGCGAAGCGCGGGCCGGGCAACACCGTGCTCCGTTATACATATGCGTAAAGCGCAGCCCCTTTCCGGCAAGACGATCGAGATTT
>CAZHXC010000508.1:0-2793 GCA_964536145.1 uncultured Spirochaetales bacterium
GAACCGCCGGGCTCTTTGTGGGTGACTACCTCGAGGCTCACCGCGCGGGAGTTGAGATGGCGAAGAAGGTCTATGCTACCGAGGTCCCGGAGGATATCGATGTGGGTATCTTCAATGCCTATCCGGAAGACACCGAGTTTCTCCAGTGCGGGAAAGCGCTCAACGTCTGGGTGGATCCCGATAAGGATCTCGTCAAGAAGGGCGGTTCCATCGTTGTTGCAACCGCCGCAACGGAAGGCCGGGGGACCCACTATCTCATGGATGTGGGAATGAGGTTGTTTCAAAAGGCGGACAGGCGGACGGCTGTGGCCAAAAAAATGGCAGGACGTCATCTGACATTCTTTTCTCCCACCATCACGGCAGCCGAGGTGAGAGATAGATATGACGGGGATGTTTTGTTTTTCAGCAAATGGAATGAACTCATCGACGGGCTTTCCGGGAGCCATGGCGCGGGAACCCATGCGGTCGTTTTTCCGTACTGTTCGCTGCAGTATTTGAAATCATAGTTTGACCCGGCCGGTAAGAGAATACCGCGGCGCGCGCCCTGAGGCATACGAATTGCGGCGCGCGCCCGCTAAAGCACGCGAATTACGGCGGCGCGCCGGCAGAGTGCCCGAATTAACGCGGCGCGCCGGCTAAGACACGCGAATTACCGCACCCCGCTCATCTTTCAGGCGTTCCTGAGCCTGTTGCGCGGTAACGGGGTTTTCCGGCCATTCCCCCGGTGGTACGTGGGAGAGTCTGAGCAGGATACGGGCGAGCTGCCCGACGTACTCTTTCAGTTCCCGGACGTTCGCTTTGTCCAGCGTGTCCCCCGGCTCATGGTGGAACCCGGCATCCGCGTGACGTCCTGAAAAACGCCACCGCCAGATGTGGGCGGCATCAAGGCCCGCACGAAGGAAGGGGTAGTGGTCTGAGGACGGGTCGATCTGCGACATCACGTGACACTTCAAGCCGTCTTTCATTGTGTCAAACTGGTGTTGCACCATATCTCTCAGATGAGGAAAGCCGAGTACAATACCCTTTATGTGGCCGGTGGACAGCTCGTCCAAGTTGATGGCGAGCCGGGGAGGCTTTTCTCCGCCTTCCGGTCCGTAGTGACGATTCACATAGGTGAATGCACCCTGAAACTTCTGTTCTTCAGCGCTGAAGGTGACGAACCGGATCGATCTGCCCGGCGCATGGCCGGTTTCGGTCCGGAGCGCCGCGAGTACCCGGGCAACCTCCATGATGGCGATGATGCCCGAAGCGTTGTCGTTCCCTCCCGGAGAATCGTAGACGGTGTCATGATGACCGGCGAGAATCAGATGCTCGTCAGGCCACCGGGTTCCGGTCAACTCACTCGCCACGTTGGCCGACGGAGCTGTATAAAACCGGCTCACTACTTCGAGGTGCAGCGACCCGCCCCGTGTTGCGAGCCTTCTGAGAAGCGCGCCGTGTTCTCTCGATGTGGCGACGGTCGGCAGGGGGTGCTCGTTGAGATCCGGGTCGCGCCAGTCGCTGGCGTTGCGGTATTCCATCCTATGCCCGTCTTTTACATCGACTACCACCGCAGCCGCAGCGCCCTTTTCCGCAAGAGCGGCCAGGCGCCTTGAGTGGTGTATAGGTGCCGTAAACGGCTCAAAGCCCAAAGACATAACCGCAATTGCACCGGAGAGCCGTCCGCCTGCCGTCTCGATCTCGCGGGGAGTTCCAAAACCTACGTCCACGAGCGGCGCCTCAACATTGACGGGAGGGCAGCGGTTGAAGGGCAGCAGATCCACCGGTATGCCGCCGGGCATTGCCGTTGCTTGCGCACGGTCCCACGCCCAGGTGTCGAGCTCGAACTCTTCCAACGTTGCGTTTTCCGTCCCGTTTGAATGCAGGACGTCTCTGATATAAGCTGTAGCTCGCCGTTCGGCGTCCGAGGACGACCAGCGCGGACCGATACTGTCGCACAGCTCGACCAGGTGTTCGTCTATTCGTGATCCGGCCCAGGCCTCACCTACTACCCAGCGATCTATTGCATGCCAATCAAGTTCCATCTTCTTCTCCTTTGCTATCAAAACTCCTCAAGGTGGCGCGAGGGGCGCCACCGACCGACCTCGTTGAGCAAAGGCCATACTACTCGTAAATCGCCTGCACTTCAAACGGCCGTAAGACAGGGGGCGCGATTTCACGGACGGGCTTTTCGCAAGCTATGAACCATCGGAATTGGCCCTACAGCAGTACTCCGTGCTCAAACAGCCTCGACTTCGTCTCGGAACTGCGCGCGGAGCACTGCTTCCGGGCCACATCTGACACATAACACGCTAATCCCGTCCGTGAAATCGCACCCAAAACAGCCGTAAAACACAACTTTTGGTCGGTAGACCAACTGTTTTGACAGGGATATAAGCTTGCTACCAAATATGGAGCAATTGAAAGCACCCGAACAGGAACACTTGTCCGTCGATATCCCCGCAGGAGAGCCGCAAACCCGTATGGATAATCTCTCAACGTGCCGGAGAAACGTATGTGTCCTCGTGCTCTTTGAGTTTGCCTGGGGGCTCGGCATGCCGTTCACCCTGTATCCAACGATGGTTCCCGCCTATCTGACGGCGCCTGGTGCATCGAAGGTTCTCATTGGGGCGATGCAGGCGATGTGGACTATCTGTACCCCAATTCAGATTGTCAGCGCCATAAACATGGTAGGACAGAGATCGCTGTTTGCGTTTGGATGCATAGGCTTCGTTATTCTTATTGTGTATGGGCAGGCCCTGTTTTTTGGATTGATGACCGATAAGATACCGCAACGGAGCCGCGGCCGGCTCT
>CAZHXC010000509.1:0-2792 GCA_964536145.1 uncultured Spirochaetales bacterium
TCGCCGGTTTACGGAGCCTGCTCGAGCTGGTTTCCCGGCAGGAGGTTCGGGTGTTGAACGAATACAAGCGTGCGGTAAGGGAGTCCGGGAATCCGACGGCAAAGGCCGTCATGGACCGGTTTCTCGAACCATATGCCGGGCAGTGGCGTGCCATCGGGCCTATCGAATCGAGCGGCTTGAAGCTTTTGCCTGCATATCGGGATTTTGATGCTTTTGTAGTGTTCGATCTGGAAGAGGAAGCCGATTTTGAGCCGCCGGGCTGTCTGTGCGGTTCGGTCATACAGGGAAAGGTAGTGCCTACTGATTGTCGATTGTTTGGAAAGATCTGTACCCCGGACAGACCGGTCGGTCCCTGCATGGTATCCTCAGAAGGCACCTGTGCGGCGTATCTGAGATACGGAGCTTGAACATGGAAAAAGGCATCCGGTTGGAACACGGCAGCGGCGGTGTTCTTTCACGCGAGCTGATTGAACAGATTATCTATCCGGCGCTAAAAAACGCCGCCTATCCCGCCTTGACCGACGGGACCGAAATCTCCTGCGCCACGACGATGTGTATGACCACCGACACCTATGTCGTCGATCCGGTATTTTTCCCCGGCGGTGATATTGGAAAGCTGGCGATATTCGGCACCTGCAATGATCTTGCGGTTTCCGGAGCCAGACCGCGGTACATTTCACTGGGATTCGTGCTCGAGGAAGGGTTTCCGTTCGTTGAGCTTTCCCGTGTGCTCGACTCCATAGCATCGGCTGCCCGTGAGGCGGGAATAGCTGTGGTAACCGGGGACACAAAAGTCGTTCCCGCCGGAAAGGGTGGTGGGGTGTATATTAACTCAACCGGGATAGGTGAAAAAGTTTTTCCAGGTATTTTGGATCCCGGCGCGCTGCTTCCCGGCGACACGATTATTCTCTCGGGGCCGGTTGGTGCGCACGGGATAACGGTTCTCGGCGCGAGAGAGGGGTTACCGGTGGGCACATCGCTCCGGTCCGATTGCGCCAATCTCTACCCGCTCTGTGAAGAGCTCTACGCTTTTGGAAGCCGGTTGAAGTTTCTGCGTGATGCGACCCGTGGTGGAGTGGCCGCGGTCCTGAACGAGCTCATCGCGGGGGGCGATGCCGGAATTCTCATTCGGGAAGCCGATATTCCCGCAAACCCTGATGTTGACGCGGCGGCTGATATCCTGGGGCTCAACCCGCTCGAGATAGCCAATGAGGGGGTGTTTGTGGCGGTGGTTGCTGAAGAGGCCGCTGAGGAGGCTGTTTGCCTCTTGGCTGAATATGAACCCGGCGAGCAGGCCGCCGTTGTTGGCTCAGTCGTAGAGGAGCCCGCGGGCAAGGTCGTTCTGGAAACCAGAATTGGCGGGAGGCGAATAGTCGATTCGCCGCGAGGGCTGCTGTTGCCGCGGATTTGCTAGGCATCGGCTGCCCCGGCTACCGCGAGTTGACCGAGTGAAACGCCTTCGTCATTTACCGAAACTTTTCGCTGCTTTAGCACCGTGAACCCTTCGGCGGCCAACAATTCCTCCGATTTGGACAGTAGATAGCGGTTCTGGAATACGCCGCCTGAGAGGGCTATGGTGCGAATCCCCGAATCCCGGAAAATGGAACGAGCGGTTTCCACAATAATTCTCACAATCGTATTATGAAAACGCGTGGCAATTATGCCTGCCTGCTCTCCGGCCTTCAGATCGGCTACCACTTCCTCAATTACCGGCAGTACACCAATTTCTTCTCCGGATTGAAAGCTGTAGGAACTCTCATCACAAAGCATCGCAGACTCGAGCCTCATCGGTGCCTCAGCCTCGAATCCTGCGTGTGTCACCAGCGAGGTCATTGCGGCAACCGCGTCAAAGAGCCGTCCCGCGCTCGATGTGAGTGGAGTGTTGATCCGCTTGTCGACCGCTGCCGCGAGAAGCTCGAGATCCGTAGTTTTGTGCTCCCGCATCATCGGAAGATCAAGATCAAAGGCCGCCTTGCCGTAGATCGAGTAGAGAAGTCCGGCGGCCATTCTCCAAGGCTCCCGCACTGCGGCATCCCCGCCGGGAAGAGGGAGGTATTCCAGGTGGGCCATCCGGCGGTATCCGGTAAGGTCGCAGAGAAAAAACTCACCTCCCCAAATGTTGCCGTCATCCCCGTAACCGGTGCCGTCCATCGCTACCCCGATCACCTTCTCAAGCCGGCCGTTTTCAACCATGCACGATGCGATGTGCGCGTAGTGGTGTTGCACGCGGAGTAGAGGCAGCCCCGATTCCTCCGCGGCCCGGGTTGAAAGATAGTCCGGATGCATGTCGCAGACAGCCAAACGCGGGGTGAATCTGAAAAGCCGGCTAAAACGGTCAAATGCCTCGATGTAAAACTCAAAAGTTTCCGGGTTTTTGAGATCACCGAGATGTTGCGAAAGGATCGCTTCGTTTCCTTTTCCAATACAGAAGGAGCCTTTCAATTCCGCCCCGTACGCTGCAATGCCCTCGGCTTCAAAGGGAAGTGATACAGGCTCAGGAGCATATCCCCGGGAACGCCGGACAAAGCGGGGAAACCCGCCGGCCACAAAGAGCACCGAGTCATCGTTCCGGTTGTGTATCGACCTGTTGGTTGCCAACATCGCATCCGCTATGTTTCCGAGCTTCCGAACGGCCTCCTTGTTTTCTATCACTATCGGTTCATCCGAAAGATTGCCGCTGGTAAGGACAATCGCATCGGTTTTGAGCCGTTCGAAGAGCAGATAATGGAGCGGCATGTACGGAAGCATGACACCATAGGTGGTTAAGCCGTTACTCACCGATAGCGCAAGCC
>CAZHXC010000510.1:0-2786 GCA_964536145.1 uncultured Spirochaetales bacterium
GAGAGTGACCGGTGGGCCTACCCCAATTACATGGCCGGTTCGGCCTCCTGAAGCGAGATTCACCGCTTCCCTGATGGTGTCTCCGGCAGCCTTTTCATCCGCACCCTCAAAGAGGATGCTTTCTATTCCCGCGCGCTCAAGCTCCTGCCGTATCGTCTGAATCGTCCCATCGCGCACAAGATCCGGGTTTGTCACGAGGAACGTGTGTCCGCCAAGGCGTTGAGATACTTCTGCTTCATCGAACAGCGTGGATAGGTGCGTACCTTGCAGAATCCGGCTTGGATTGTAAATGTGCATAACCGGATAAAAGTATATCACGACGGAACTTGCTTTCGTACAGCCTGTGGTGCAAAAAAAAGGAGGCCTGTGGCCTCCGGTAAATGATCATTGAATGGGCAATCTATAACTGAAACAGATCCATTACGCGCTCTGCAACGATTTCTACTACTTTGTCATCTATGTACGAGGGGTCTTCGAGTTTCTTCTTCACTTCGTCGATGCGGTCCTGGCGGATTTCCGGAGAGAGCTTTACCTCTTCAGATACCTTGTAGACCTCGCCTTTGGACTTGGCTTCCTCTGAGAAGCTGATAGAATCCGTCTTGTCGTTCTTGGACGGCTTTTCTACCTTTTCTGTTTTGTTGAACTTGGAAACGGGATCTATCGGTCCAAGTTTATCAATTGTCATTCCGGAACCCCACCTCTCATTTTTTTATATCGACACCTTTCATGTAGATTTTAATGCTTTTTCTTTCTTCCGACAAGTATACATATCTCACCTTTGACATCTTTCCGCTCCAACACCCTCTTATATACAGATCGGCAGTTTCCCTCTATATATTCTTCATGAATTTTTGTCATTTCCCGGCCGACAATTACCGGCCGTTCAGGGCAGATATCGGCAAGATCGGCCATGAGCTTGACAAATCTAAAGGGTGATTCAAAAAGAACAAATGCCTCTCCTGCGGCGGTCAGCTCCTCGATACGCCTGCGTCTTCTTCCTCGCTTTGGGCTCAGGAACCCTTCAAAAAAGAACCCTTTCCCCGGAAACCCGGAGACCGAGGCGAGCGTAGTTACCGCCGACGGCCCAGGTATCGGTACCACGTCAAAACCATCGTCCCGCACCTTTCTTACGAGTATCGAACCGGGATCACTCAAGCCCGGTGTCCCGGCGTCACTGGCAAAGGCGACGCTCTTCCCCTCCCCGAGAAGCGCCGTGATTTTGCGTGCCGCACTCTCCTCTGCGTTGGCGTGGCAGCTTATGAGCCGTTTTTTGATGCCGTGATGATTCAGGAGCTTTAACGTGTGTCTGGTGTCTTCACAGGCAATGACGTCTACAGCCTTGAACGTATCGAGAGCCCGCAATGTCAGGTCATTGAGATTGCCGATTGGTGTAGACACGATGTAGAGCGTGCTCATTTCCGTATGCCGTCCATCAACATCGACACCATCATCTCCGTTTGTGTCTCCTCATCGTATCCTTCCTGGTTGAGACCCAGCACCTGCTCGAAGACGACGGTGTGAAAGAGCATGCCAAAAAGCGCTTTTTGCACAAAAAACGGATCGATATCATGAAGCTCGCCGGAGCTGATGCCGCGGTTGATAAAATGGCGGCTGATCTCGTCGAGCCGGGACCACACCTTCTCCCTGAAGTAGACCCGAACAGCCGGATTGACCAGCATCTCCTGATAGATCACCTTCACCTTCTTTGCGTTCTCACCAAAGAAGGCCAGGCGTTCGCGAATAACGCTACGCATGAGCTCTTCGAGTGGTGCGTCCCGGAAGCGCGCCGTGATGTCCGGAAGCACCTCGCTCATCGAGTAGTCATAGATTTCATTGATCGTCTCTTTGACGATTGCCATGAGCAGCTCATCCTTGCTTGAATAGTACTTGAAGATACTCGCCTCGGATACTTCCGCCACGGCGGCTATCTGTCGCGTTGTGGTGCCGCTGTAACCGTGTTCGGCAAGAAGCTCTACGGTGGCATCGAGAATGCGCCGTCTCCGGTAAAACGCTTCCAAACCGATGTAAAGTGTACTGCGTAATCAATCCCGATGCCAATGGTGATACTGAACATGGTAGCCGTGAAGAGGCTGAGCGGGATCCCCGCAATACCCATGAAGCCAAAAATCACGAGGGTTGCGGCGGCTATCGGGAGAAGCGAGACGAAGGCCGGCAGAAACGCGCGGAGGGAGATCAACAGCGGAAATACAATGAGTCGGGCTGCTCCCGCATCGCGGTTGATCAGGCGGGAGACACGGTTGCCCTGTCCGGAAATGAGGCTCCATATGGCATCCACCATCCGTATGCTCTCCGGATACACTGCACCCCCGTCGGTTCCGCCGAACATCCCGGCGTTGACGAGAGCGAAGGCGTCATAGGCGCTCACGACTTTGCCGACCTCCGGGGCGGCGGCCAGTTCCTCCTCGAAACACAGGATGCGGAGTCCCCGGTCCGGGGCCAGGAGATCGTCTCGCGATTCAATCAGGAGATAAACCGGAATGCTCCCGTTGTTCACTTCCATGACGCGCTCAAAGCTCTTGTGAACATCCGTCCGTTGGCGGAAGATGGCGAGTTGGCTGAATTGCGTGGAGAGGAACTGTAGCCCGACAACACCGAAAACAACGAAAACGAGCGCGGCCGCCACACTCGGCCGGCCCCACAGAAGCGGCAGGAAACGCAGGGGACCGTGTGGGTAGACGCCGGTCGGGCTGCGCCGTTGGTCGTCTGCTCGGTCGCGGGGCCGTCCGCCGCTGCTCTCGTCGCCCGCACCAACGTCCGAGCCACCA
>CAZHXC010000511.1:0-2774 GCA_964536145.1 uncultured Spirochaetales bacterium
CGAGAATAACACCACCTACCTCGACGGTGTCGCCCTCGGAGACCTGGATCTCCTTGACGGTACCCGCCGCAGGAGAAGGTACTTCCAGGGCGGCCTTGTCGGTTTCGATTTCAATGAGCGGGTCCGATTCCTCGACGGAGTCGCCTTCCGAGACGAGCACTTCGACAACTTCACCGGATTCTACGTTTTCAGATATCTCAGGTAATTTCACTTCCCTGGCCATGGTTTCCCCTTTGTTAGTGATCCGAATTCTGTGGTAACGGCCGCCGCAGCAATTATTTGCGCAAAATCGCGCAACAAAAGACCCGGCTGGGCACGTGTAAGGCGTACGATCAAGCATTTCAACAGGATTCGGATCACTACCCGCACCTCACTCTGTAGATGGATCGGGCTTATCGGCGTCTATCCCGTACCGTTTCACCGCATCCGCTACCGTATCAGTGTCTGTACCGCCTTCATCCGCCAGCGCTTTCACAGCGGTCAGGGCGATGTTTTTTGCGTCAACCTCAAAGAAGTCTCTGAGCATTTCCCTGGTGTCACTCCTGCCGAATCCGTCAGTACCGAGGACGGAGTATCTCCCCGGAACCCATGGCGCGACAGTCGACGGAAGAGCACGCAGGTAATCGGTTGCCGCAACATAGACCGCCTTTCGGTCGGCGCCGGCATCATTGAAGGCTGTTTGCATGAAGCTCTTTCGCGGCTCTTCGCCAGGATGCCTGCGGTTCCACCGCTCCGTCTCGTTGCAATCCCTCAGGAGCTCCTTGTAGCTGCTAACGCTCCACACGTCCGAGGGAATATCGAAGTCATCGGCGAGCAGCTTTTGCGCTTCGAGCGCCTCGTTCAGTATGGCGCCGCTTCCCAAAAGATGCACCTTTGCCTTCTTTTCCTTCCCGTTTTTCCGGAAGCGGTAGATGCCCCGGAGCACGCCATCCTCGACACCTTCGGGCATGGCCGGCTGCGGATAAGTCTCATTCATAATGGTCAAATAGTAAAATATGTTCTCACCTTCGATGAACATGCGCCGGATACCGTCTCGGACAATCAACGCTATCTCATAGGCAAAGGCGGGATCATATGCCTGCAATGTTGGGACCGAGAGGGCATACACGTGACTCTGTCCGTCCTGATGCTGCAACCCTTCTCCCGGCAGCGTTGATCTGCCCGAAGTTCCGCCAACCAGGAATCCCTTGGCCCGGGCGTCCGCAGCGGCCCAGATGAAGTCGCCGACCCGCTGAAATCCGAACATCGAGTAAAAGAGAAACACCGGAATGGTGTTGACCCCATGGGTAGAATACGCGCTTCCCGCGGCGATAAACGATGAGAGTGAACCCGCCTCGGTGATCCCCTCTTCGAGAATCGCACCGTCGGTGGCTTCTCTGTAGTAGAGAAGGTTTTCTCTGTCCACGGGTTCGTATACCTGGCCGACATGCGAATATATGCCCACCTGTCTGAACAACGACTCCATGCCAAAGGTTCGTGCTTCGTCAGGCACGATCGGTACGACGAGCCTGCCCACCGACTCATCCTTGAGGAGGTTAGACAGGAGCCTGACAAAGGCCATGGTCGTCGCTACATCGCGATCACCGGTCCCTTCGAAGAACTCGGCGAATGTTTCGTCTTGCGGTGTATCCACAGGTTCTGCATCGGCGGTTCGCGAAGGTATCGGGCCACCAAGTGCTTCCCGGCGTTCGTGAATGTAGGTAATCTCATCGCTGTCGTCCTCGGGCCTGTAAAACGGCGCCTTTTCTATACTCTCATCACTTACGGGAACCGAGAACCGGTCCCTAAACTCGATGAGCTCCGCTTCATTGAGTTTTTTTTGTTGATGGGTGATGTTCTTGCCCTCGCCGGCCTCTCCGAGCCCGTAGCCTTTGATGGTCTGGGCAAGAATCACCGTCGGCGCGCCTTCGGCGGCGACGGCGCGGCGATAGGCGTTATACACCTTCACCGGATCGTGGCCACCACGGGTGAGCTTTTTCAACTGCTCGTCGCTGTAGTCCTCGACAAGTTTCGCGAGCCTCTCGTCCTGGTTAAAAAAGTTTTCCCTAATATACGCACCATCGGAAGCAGCGAGCTTCTGCGCCTGTCCGTCCGGCATCTGATCGAGGTAGTGGACCAACACCCCTTCTTCATCAGCTTCAAAGAGCGGGTCCCAATCGCTTCCCCAAATCACTTTGATGACGTTCCAGCCGGACCCGTCATAGGCGGATTCGAGCTCCTGGATGATTTGAGCGTTTCCCCTGACCGGACCGTCGAGACGCTGCAAATTGCAGTTGATCACGAATATGAGGTTATCGAGCCCTTCCCGGCTTGCGAGGGTGAGCGCCCCCATCGATTCGGGCTCATCCATCTCACCATCACCGACGAACGCCCACACCTTCCTCCCGGAGGTATCCTGCAGCCCGCGGTCGTGGAGATACCGGTTGAACCGGGCTTCGTAAATTGCCATCAGCGGCGCGAGCCCCATGGACACGCTCGGGAACTGCCAGAAATCCGGCATCAACCATGGATGAGGGTATGAGCTCACCGCATCATCGGCGGAGAGCTCCCGTCTGAAGTTCTCGAGGTGCTTTTCATCCAACCGCCCTTCGAGAAACGCTCTGGCATAGATACCCGGTGAAGCGTGGCCTTGAAAGTAGGCAATATCGCCTCCTCCATCGGCGGAAGGGCCCTTTAGAAAGTGATTCAAGGCGACCTGAAAAAGGGTCGCTTGAGACGCATAGCTGGATATGTGTCCACCGATACCGTCGGCTTCCTTGTTCGCCCTGACCACC
>CAZHXC010000512.1:0-2772 GCA_964536145.1 uncultured Spirochaetales bacterium
TCTCGCCCCAAGGAAGGTCTTTTTACAGAAAGGGCTTCTTCGCCTGCGCCAATGGCCATATGCTACCTATTTCCCTTCATGATGAGATTAATCGAAACGTACACGCGGGTCCAAAAACCCGTAAGCCAGATCGACTATCAGATTGATAAAAACCAGCGCTGTTGCAAAAACAATCGTTATGCCGCTTATAAGGGGCAAATCCCTGTTTTTCGCGGCGTTGACCAGGAGCCTACCCATCCCGGAAAGCTGAAAGAGCGTTTCCACGATAACCGTTCCACCGATTACTACGGGGATCTGGATACCGAGTACGGTAATAACCGGGATGAAGGCGTTTCGTATTGCGTGCTTGATGATAACAGTTCGCTCTTTGAGGCCCTTTGCCCACGCGGTCCTGATATAATCCTGCCTCAGAACCTCGAGCATCATCGTACGGGTCATCCTCATTTCTATCCCGGAGAGGGCCATTCCTGCGACGATGGCCGGCACGATAAACATCTTGAGGTTCCCGATTGGGTCTTTGAAAAACGGAATCAACGAAATAGAAGGCATGTATCCCCACCAGAGTGACGGTAGCAGAATCACCATCGTCCCGAGCCAGAAGGAAGGTATAGCGATGCAAAGGACCGCAAAGCTCCGGGCCGCATAGTCACCCGGTTTGTCCTGACGCATCGCAGAGTAGATGCCGATCGGCAACGCGATAAACTGGGCCACAATAATGCTCATGAGCCCCAATTCGAGTGTTACCGGCCACGATCTACCGATCAGGGAGTTGACCGATGTGCTTCGCCACCATGATTCGCCCAGGCTTCCCTGAAAGATGCCGTTATACTCGCCTTTCCACGGGAGAATACCTAGCCACCGTCCGTACTGGACGATCGTTGGGGCATCCAACCCGAGGATCTCCTCGATGATCTCCCTGTCAACAACACCCTCGCTGATTGACTGAGCCTGCATCGCCATGACTATGTCGCCTGGAATGAGACGTACCGTGAAAAATACCAGAATGCTCAGAAGGAACAGCGTCGGTATCATGAGCAGCATTCTTCGCAGGATATATGAACGCATGTTATTACTCTCTCATCTAGATCTAACAGACAAGCCTGTACATGTATACATGGCGCCCGTTAATGACGTCAACCCTCTTAGCTCTTTGGCGTGAACAACGGTGCTGCAATTACAACTTCCGGCAAGTTTACTCTGGCCGGTCTCGTTACCACAAATACGATCACATCGGCAATATCTTGGGGCTTTATCAACTGCTCCTTGATATCGTCAGGCCAGTTACCCGCCCGCAGCTGTGTATCCACCGGTCCCGGGCAGATAGCCGACGCTTTTACCCCAAAAGGCCGCCCTTCGTTGGAAGTCGTCTCTGTAAATCCGATTGCGGCAAACTTTGAGGCTGAATAAGCTCCGGTTTTTGCCGATCCCCTTTTTCCGGAAGTAGACGCTACGTTGACAATATGACCGGTTTGGCGGTCGCACATGTGGCTGAAGACAGCCTGGGTACAGAGAAAAATGCCCTTCGCGTTTACATCCATGTTGAGGTCCCAATCTTCTTCACGGATGTCAGGAATCATATTGTGGACCGCTACCCCGGCCACGTTGACGAGGATATCCACCTTACCAAAGTGTTCGAGCGCCTTCTTGGCCATCGCTTCCACCTCGGCCTTTTTGGTCACGTTCACCACCACGGAAACAGCATCGCGTCCGACTTTTTTTGCCTCGTTACACGTATCTTCCACTTCAGCCGCGTTCATGTCGGCGAGAAGCAGGTCTGCACCTTCTCTCGCCAGGGCAAGGGCGGTTTCCCGTGCAATTCCCCGGCCGGCACCCGTCACAATAGCTACTTTGCCTGATAGCTGCATACTCTTTCTCCCTGTTGTTGCTCGCGAGCATTATGCTTCGCTTGTCATAAAAAAGGAAGGGCCGGGTCACTTTGCTTGTGTTCCCGGCTCTTCCTCTATTTTTACATGAAATCGATCTGTGTCTGAGATGGCAGCTAGAAGCCCATCTCCTTCTTCAAGTTTTCATCAACCCAGATGTAAGGAGCAACACTGTGGATCGAGCCATCGGTGATGGTTACCTCTCCGTAGTAGTTCTTCAACCACGGCCACCAGAAATGGCCTGAAATAGTGGGATAGTAGCCGATATGAACCACGTCACGGAGCAGCATCAGCTGCGCTTCTTTCATCAGCGGGAGCTGCTTTTCAGGATCAAGCTCTGTGGACAGCTTTGCCATGAGGGCGTCGTATTCCGGGTTATTGTAACCTGAGAAATTGATGTAGCCCTCAGAGTGCGCAAAGCGGTAGAGTGAGTTGATCGGGTTGGCTATCTCATTACCACTCAAAATAACACCGTGATAATTGCGGTTGTATCTGAACTCGTTGTGGGCAACCGGATCATGGATCCTGATGTTCGCCTCGATGCCCGCCTTTGCCCAGATGTCCTTCATCAGCGCGGCGTTGTCCTGTTGAATGGGAACGCTGCTCGCGTAAAGATCGATGGTCAGACCGTCTTGGTACCCGGCTTCAGCCAGCAACTGTTTCGCCTGCTCAGGATCGTAATCGTAGAGCTCCTGGATATCTTCGGGCAGCTCGTCCTCAGGAATGTACGCCGGGTGCTGATAGTGAATCGGGTAGGTGTGTCGCGGAAGATCCTCTGAAAAATTCAGCCGCTGGAATGCCCTAATATCGGTTGCAATGTGCAACGCCCTTCTAACTTTGAGATCCTCAAAGGGTGGTTCGGTCATCAACATCGATACCATTTCAGTGA
>CAZHXC010000513.1:0-441 GCA_964536145.1 uncultured Spirochaetales bacterium
CGCGGGGGTAAACGCGGTGCAGGTGCTCACCTATCACGGTGCGAAGGGGCTCGAGTGGCCGGTGGTTATCTGCATGGACCTGGATACCTCTTTTGACGCCCCGCGGTTCACCATCGAAATGCGGGACCGCGCCTCCGGTTTCTCTCCGTTCCAACCCCTCGCCGGCCGGAGCATACGGTTCTGGCCCGATCCGGGAACCGGCAACAACAGCCTTCTAAAGTTTCAGATCGATAGTTCCGCGATATACGAGAAACGGAAGAGCTCGGAGTTTGCCGAAGAATGCCGGCTTCTCTACGTCGGTTTCACCAGGGCGCGGGACTACCTCATCCTGCCGTTTCAGAGAAAATCGAAAGGAGAACAGCGGCTGAGCTGGCTCGACGCCGTCTACAGCGAACGAAAGGAGAAGAGCCTCGAGGTACCTGAGACCGAAGGTGAGTTAGA
>CAZHXC010000513.1:451-2756 GCA_964536145.1 uncultured Spirochaetales bacterium
CGAGGCCGATACTGTGCGGGTGCCGTTTAGGGTCCTGTGCCGGAGCTGCGGCGACAGAGCGGCCGTACGCTCGCCAGCGGAGCATGTGTCGGTTGTCACGGCAAACAGAGGAGCGGACGAATATCCTCCGTACCGATTTGCCGCATCCAGTGCCGGCGTGGAGGTAGTGCCTCAACCTGAGCAAACCGGCCGCACGAAAGAGCCGGGAAAACATGCCGGCCGGATTTTCGATTACGCGACGCCCCTGGAGCTTAGGCCGACAGATGATCCGGTGGCGCTTGGCGAGGCGGTACACGCAATCCTGCTGCTCACCGTGGGCCGCAGTGCGGTTCCTAATGAAGCTGAAGTGAAAGCGATTCTCTCTTACTTTGGTGTGACTGAGGCGGCGGCAGCCTCCGCTTTCATGCAGCGCGCCGGCGAGTTTCTCAATTGGCTCAAAGCTACGTGGCCCGGCGCTTCATATGATCTGGAAACTTCAGGCTATGCAAAAGAGAACGATATTCTGACGAGTGCCCGCATCGATCTGCTCTTAGAGACCGACCGCGAAATCGTCATTTTAGATCACAAGACGCTTGTAGAGGTCAACGATGTTGAAGAAGCTGCCGCTACCTATGCCGCACAGCTCGCTGTGTACGGCAAAGTTGTCCAGAAAGCAACTGCCAGGGGGCCGATACGGACTATGGTTCATCTGCCGGTACAGGGGAAGGCGGTTGAGATCAATGCATGATATACCGTCCGAACAACAGGGTGCCTGCAGCCAATTAGCCACCAGAAAGCAGTGTGTGATAGGATGACAGTATTGGGAATCGCCAGACTTCTTTCCTCCGTATTGCTGACACAGCGGCTTCATTCCTAATGCGTGGTCACCGATCTATCTAACGTGGCCGGCGCAGAAACCCTACCCTAAGGAGGGACTGTGTAATGAAAACAGATCTCTTGGATCAACTCATTCCAAAATACATTCAGGTTCTGCGCGAAGGGAATAGAGACGAAATCTACAAGTGGCAGGCGCTTAGGAATTTTCAGGAGAACTGGGATATTGAAGCGGAGGACTTTGCAACGATGTTTGACACGAGTCTTCAGGCTGAGAGCGACAATCTTTGGGCCTCGGCAAACTACTTTCCCAAGAAGATGATTCTCGAATTCAGCGAAATCGATGCGGAGAAAGTACGCGACCTGTTTCGTAACTTGTTTGACGAAACGGAGGAGCTGCCGGATAGGATACATACCTTCTTGAAAGGTTGCGATGAGTTCCTGGCGTTCCTCAATGAGCAAGAAGATCGGGAAAAGAAACTTGGCCAACATTATCACAAGGACATGCGTGCAATCTCATTCTATCTCACATTTCGCTATCCTGAACGCTACTTCACGTACAAATATACGGAGGCCAAGAAAGTTGCGGAATGGACACTGACAGAACCAATCTCCATGACATGGGATCCAGCAGAGAAGTACACGTGGTACTTGAGCATGGCGAAAGAAATTCGATCCTACTTGCTCAGTCACGAGGAATTGAAATCAACTTATATGGCCTGGCTAGAAGGGAATGATATTACAGATCCTGAGTTCACTTTCTTGGCGTCGGACTTCATTATTCAGACCGCGAGCGGTCAACTGACCGGTGATGTCACACAGCCCGTGAAGATGCAGCGGACCGTAAAAGTCGGCGCGACAAAACCGGAACTCCCGGCTAAAAACGTTATTTATTACGGACCCCCGGGCACTGGTAAGACCTACAAGCTGCGAAGCGAGCTCTTCCAATATTTTACGGAAACGAAAACTCCGAGCTCTGAAGAAGAGCGCTTCCTGTCGATCGCGACGTCCTACTCATGGTGGCAAATCATCGGTGCAGCCCTCCTCGATATGGGAATGGCCTCGGTGCCAGAACTACGAAAGCACCCCCTCGTCAGCGCCAAAGACAGAGTATCACAGCAGCAAAACGCTCAAGCGATGCTTTGGTCAATGCTGCAGCAGCATACCGTCGACGATTGTGAAAACGTGAAATACTCAAAACGGTCCGAGCCGCTCTTTTTCTACAAAGAGCCAGATTCGCGATGGAGAGTCGTAGAGGAGCAGATAGATGCAGCAGTTCCTGAGTTGCAAGAGATTTTGGACAAGACGCGCGCAGGAGCTGACGAGAAAGTGGAGATCCGAAGATACGAGTTTGTCACCTTCCACCAATCATATTCATACGAAGAGTTCATCGAAGGCATCAGACCGGAATTGGGAACCGAGCTCACCTACTCGATCAATCCGGGAGTATTCAGAAAGATAGCCGATAGGGCGCTCCAGGATCCCGATCACA
>CAZHXC010000514.1:0-2747 GCA_964536145.1 uncultured Spirochaetales bacterium
AATCTTCTTCTGTCAAGTTTGCTTCAATTCGGTCAGGAAAGCGGGCAGGTTACACTAAGAAGCACAAAGACATAAT
The DNA here is from genome assembly GCA_964536145.1 of uncultured Spirochaetales bacterium. GTDB lineage: Bacteria > Spirochaetota > Spirochaetia > ARS1246 > ARS1246 > JAFGHN01. Next base: position 77 of record CAZHXC010000514.1, read on the forward strand.
TCTCAAAGTAGCTTCCGAGATCCCGATCACCGATGAAAAGATATTTGATCCCCAAGTCACACGCGTGCACTTTTTTTGGCGATAATATGCGTTCGTTCTCCCCCATCTCGGCGGGAGGTGTCAGGCGAAATCTTGAGGATGTTGCTTATCTTGTTGATGCTCACCTGCTTACCACTTCGCTCCATCAACAAGGTAAAATAATCCCTCAAGACCTGGTGGTCTCGCAGTCCGTGAAACGCGGTAATATCCTTCTGAATGATGTCATCCACCAGATTCATCAGATAATCCCGGCTCGGTCTCAGAACATTTTCTGGAAGCCTGCCTTGGCCGGGCGCCTTGGACTTCAAACTCTCCTTCCCACCAGGGATTATACTGATATAGTAGCTCGTCAATCAAACCTCTACTCAGACGCCCCCGAGAGACAAACGATGAGGCTCTTTTACAAGCAGCTTCGCAGTTCCCCATCGACTGTAGTCTTCTTTGGGCCAAAATCCGACGTATGTCATTGCTTTGGTCGAGAAACGCAGATCCACTGGATCCCACACCGGTAATCTTTCTTTCCCAATCTTGCAGTGCCCTTATCCACAGCAACGATCAATCTTGGTCCTTTTCCGCAAGTAACGACATAACAAAATCGCCAATTTCACTCACCAAGGTTCTGAGATCGACCGAAACAAGACGCGTTCTGTTGAGAAATGCATCCCATTGGCTTTCCTTTGCAGGATCCGCGGAGAACTCGGCACTTAGTCCCACAGGCAGGATTGCGGGAACTGCCGTGTCACGTGCGGCAAACGTTTTCTTTATTGCCGCTCGAAGCGACACATAATCCAATTCCATTTTATGTATCATCTCGTAAAGGTCGTAATAATCTTTCATCCGGCTGTTCGCAATTCCCAACTTAACGATCGCATGAAGCTTTTCTGCGAATACGCTTTCCGGTGGATACACGTAAATCTGCGGTCCTTCCATATCAGGCAATATGGCCGTATATTTCGCGTAGGTAGGCGGAGGGGTGATAGCATCGCCAAAGCCTATATCAAGCTGTATCCGAGAGCGAGCGTTGCCCAGTATTGAACCGATAAACACTCGCATGCCTGGCTGTAGCTGAGCTGCCCGGGTTTCCTCAACAGTTATGGAATGTGCGTCAAAGAGAATGGCGTCATCGTACTCAATTCCGCAAAGCTCGGTGAAGACCCGCGTGATCGATTCAATGTCCGGATTTCCAAGGCCGAGAAGATCGGCGTCCCTGGTCGCCCGGTGTGCGTCTCCCATCCACAACTCAAACAGCATAGCTCCTTTCAGGACGAAACTATCAGCGTAGGAAGATATACTGAGCCGAAACAACATGCGCTCAACAGCAAAACGGGTAAGCGTTAATTCGAACTCTTCGCTTTTCTGCTTCGAGATTGCGAGAAGACGCGCCCGCACGGACGCAGCGGTATTCTGTTTTCTCAAGTCAAGGACTCCATATAGGGCCGTATCACCGACGCTATTCTCATCAGACGGGCGAAATGCCATAGCTGATTCAGGTCGATTCTATTACCGGTCCACCCGTCGCGCAGCGCTTCCACGGCAACGTCAATACCAATCTTGTTTCTATACCGAAAACAGTCCGCAACGGTCCGGGCCATCGACGTAATCGGCACTTCAATGCCCGATATTTCGTGACGCTCAACGCCAACCTCGAGCAGCTTTTCAGAAAAGCGAACAACCCGTACCGGCGGATAGTTCGGTGTTGGCTTACGCGATTTGAAACCCACGGCAATCCACACCTCAAAAGGAGCTTGCGTCGTTATGCCGTGGTATCTCAGAGCCGAAAGCAGACACACCACGGCGTTCGGGTACCTCGCGCATATCTCCACGATTGACTCATATTCGGCTATATTTCTGTCAGGAAGCGCATACAGTCCTCGCGCTTGCCGAATCAATTTTCCGGCTCTAACCAACCTGGTGAGTGCGACCCGAGGCAGTCCTTTGGCCGAGATCTGAGACGCTCGCACATAGCCGGTTTTTCGTGCCATATCGAGGATCGTGTTTTCCTGCTTTCCCACGCAACAAAGATGTTCCTAAATGTCGGACTTTGTCAATAGTATCCTACAATTTGGAACATTCGAAAAATGGCGATGAGTCAATCCGAGATCCTTGAGATAGGCGCCGGACCACGATTGCGAGTCTCTGCTCTTCAGGTTCCCAGCTTCATGGGCATTTACTTTGCGATTGTCGATCCGCCACTGTACGAGTTGATTGAGGAAATCGCAGAGAGGCAAGGTGTTTCCATGTCATTGGTTACCCGTGACCTCATTAAAGAAGCGTTGGAGATGGAGGAAGATATCGCGCTTGGCCGGCCGGCTGCAGAGTGGTAATTCCGGTGTGCGGTCCAAGGATATTCCCAAACTCAACAGGACGATGCGTGATAGGATACGTCGCGCAATCGAAGATAGGCTCCTCAACCAGCCCGGGCAATACTCAGAACCGTTGCGAAAGACCCTGAAAACCTACCGGAAGTAACGGATTGGCGATTATCGGGTCGTTTTGCGAGTCATCGAGCAGGAAATAATCATCTATGTCATTATTTCACCTAGCTCACCGTTTAGCGATTGCAGGTTCGCTATCCGTACTGATCCCCGCGCTTCACACCGGTCGCCGCCATAGACCAGCAACCGCTGTCCTT
>CAZHXC010000515.1:0-2730 GCA_964536145.1 uncultured Spirochaetales bacterium
GCTCCAACGCCTCACCCTCTGTCGGCAGAGCGGTGAACGGTCAGACAGCAGCAATAAACTCGTACCTCAAGCTGCCACACATCGACTTGCCGCTCGCCGCCGCACTCGATCTCGCCATGCCGAGCCGGCCGGGTGTACTGTCACAGGTTGAAACCCTGATCACGGCGTTTATAGAAAGGAAGGGAAGCCTTCTCACTATCAGCGTGAACGACTGCGAGGTGCTCAAAGCGGCGCAAAAAGAGCCGGAGAAATACCGTGACCTGAAGGTGCGGGTGGGCGGCTGGGAAGCCTACTTTGTCGATCTTTCCCGTCCAATGCAGGATTGGCAGATCCGCAAGTGCGAACAATATGCGTGATCTATGGAAATAGTTTCATACAGCCGTAAAGATTACAGCGAGGTGATCGAATTCTTGAGCCAACTCTACCGGCTTGACAGCGAAAGACCCTATTGGCTCCCCGCGAGGTGGGAGTACGCCACCTATCTCTGCAGCCCGCTGTTTCAGGAACTCGGTTACCCGGACTGGATCGAGTTCATGCGGATCGTCCGGGACGGCAACTCGATCCTGGGCATCGTGAACTCCGAGAACCCGGACCATAATGTATTTCTTCACACGCACCCGGAACACAAATACCTCGAAGATGAGTTGGTTGCGTGGGCGGAGGAAAACTTCAAGACCGAAACCGTATCGGTATGGACGTTGAGCGACGACGCACATCGAAGAGCCATGCTTGAAGCAAGAGGCTACATCAAAGAAGAGAAGAATGACTATCTCAACTGGTGCGAGCTCGATGAGCACGAACCTGTGGCGCCCCTGCCCGAGGGGTTGGAAATATCCTCATTTGCGAAGGGGTTTGATCTCGACAGCAGGATCGAATGCTCTGCAGGGGCCTTCGATTCCGAGAGATTTTCCAAAGAGGTCTATTGCTTCATGCAGAAGGCTCCCAACTATGACCCGGCACTCGACCTGGTGCTAAAAGACGGAGAAAAGGTGGTGTCGCTGTGTACGGTATGGCAAGATAGGGAAAATAGCCTCGGATACTTCGAGCCTGTGGCGACGGCGCCGGCCTACCAGAGAAAAGGATTGGGATTTGCGATTCTCAATGAGGGGATGAGAAGGCTGAAGGAACGGAAGGTCAAGAGAGCCTACGTCGGTTCATACGGAGACTGGAGAAGGAAGTTTTACATCAAGGCAGGTTTCACGCGGTCCGTACTGTGCAACCCGTGGACAAAACGGAGGGAGTAATTGAACAGCCGTGCCCGTATTCGCGCGATAATCGCCGGAGAGCCGGCTGACAGGTGCGGGCTGTGGCTTGGCAACCCGCATCAGAAAAGTTGGCCGGGGTTACACGCGTACTTTGGCACCAAAAGCGAGGAAGAGGTGCGGCGGCGCCTTGGTGACGATGTACGCTGGATCTGTCCGCAGTTCTTTCCGGATGTCTACAAAGATCCGGACGGGCTTTCGATGTTTGAATCAGGGTTGAACAAGAAGCAACACGGCAGACCCGGCCCCTTCGCAGATTGCGAGGATGTCCGCGAGGTCGATTCCTACCCCTGGCCAAATCCTGAGTATCTCTCCTTCGATCAATGTCTTTCCACCTTGCGCAGCGCAGGAGATGTGTACCGGGCAAGCGGGTTCTGGACGAGCTTTTACCACAACGTCATGGACCTGTTTGGGATGGAGAGCTACCTCATCAAGATGTACACCCATCCCGATGTCGTGGAGACGGTTACCAACCGGGTGTGCGAGTTTTATTACGAAGCCAACGAGCGGTTCTTTGCGGTTGCCGGAGATGAGGTTGACGGTTTCTTCTTTGGCAACGACTTTGGGACGCAGCTTGACCTGATCTGCGGACCCGAACAGTTCGACCAATTCATCATGCCGTGGTTTGCGCGGTTTACCGAACAGGCGCACTCCCACGGCTACCAGGCAATGCTCCACTCCTGCGGTGCGATCCACAAAGTGATTGAACGCCTCATCGATGCAGGAGTAGACTGCCTGCACCCGCTGCAGGCCATGGCGTCGAACATGGATGCGGACACCTTGGCCCGCGCCTTTGGCGGACGCATCGCCTTTATGGGCGGGATCGACACACAGAATCTGCTCGTCCACGGGACGCCGGAAGAAGTGAAGCAGGATGTGCGAAGGGTAAAGGGGTTGCTCGGTCCCCGGCTTATCGTGAGCCCGAGTCATGAAGCGGTGCTTCCGGACATCCCACCGCGAAATATCGAAGCGATGGCGGAAGCCGCGCTTGAGTAGGAGTGCATATGCGATTTGATCTGCTGGTGCAGGGAGGCAAGGTTTTCGATCCGGACTCAGGATACGATGGACCGATGGACGTTGCCGTGCGACGTGGCCGCATCGCGGCGGTGGACAGGAGCATCCCGATGGAATCGGCCTTTGAGGTTATCGATGCTTCCGGACAGTATGTGGTCCCCGGTCTGATCGACATGCATGCCCATCTCTTCAAGGGCTCCACTTTCTGGGGAATCGATGCCGATGCCTACGGTTCGCAATCCGGCGTCACCACCTGGGTAGACGCAGGATCCGCGGGCGCGTTCAACCTGCAGGGATTCCGCGATTTCGTGATCGAACCGTCGCGGGTGAGGATTTACGCCTTTGTGAACATCACCGCTGTGGGACTGGTGGCGCACAACTATGAGCTCACCATACCGGAGTACTGCGATGTCCCGGTTCTGAAGAAGGCGATCGATCTTCATCCGGATATCGC
>CAZHXC010000516.1:0-2727 GCA_964536145.1 uncultured Spirochaetales bacterium
GGAATGTAAATTACCCTGGATCTCTAAATGTGGGGAATTGAGCTTACCCGCGACACTTGGTGCTTGTACGAAATGTGGGTTTTTCGATGTGCCCCATAGTTACTTACAACATACTAAGAAGTGCACCGGCAGTCGATTATCCTGCACCACCTTCTGCAATATTGGCAAATCACTGCTATGGAGGATAAAGTATACAGCGGAAGCGAAACTGTCTGCCCGTAGAATGGTATGAGTATCGGAGCCGGAAAAAATGAAGACCTTTATTGTTTACGCGTCTATTGCCGACTGTGAAATCCTGAGTCAGATAGCTTATGCTTCCACGAGATATCTGAATTACCCGGAAGAGTATTTTTTGCGGTGGAAGGAAGACCTGACTATTACAGAAGAATACTTGAGAGCAAACACAGTTCGGAAATTGATGCTCGTTAATGAGACGATTGGATTCTATTCAATAGAATTGAATGAGACTGAACAAACAATGGAATCAGTCTACATAGAAAAGGGGTATTGGCTCGATCACTTCTTCATAAAACCTGAACATATTGGCCTCCATTTTGGGAAAATGATGTTTCTTGATTGCCTTTCATATTGCAGGAAACATGAGATCAAGGAAATCAAGATATTCGTTGATCCAAAATCTGAGGGCTTCTATCAAAAAATGGGATGCAAAAAAGTGCGCATGAGTAAGTCCTCTGCAACAGGAAGAGAGATACCAGTATACAACTTCATAACATGACACCTCGATGCTGCCGTACCATCAAACCGTTGCGGGATCCTCATCGAGACCGACAATGCTCAATGTAGGGAATCTCGAAAAATCCCGATCTTCCGTGAGCAGGCGTCTGATTCCGTATTCCCGGCACAGTGCGGCTATCTGAGCGTCAAAGACGAGGTTGCCTGTCGTTCCCCCTTCAAGGACCGCCGAGCGAAACAGGTGAGCGTAGGATTCGCCGGGGAATAGTATCCGCACGCTTGGACTTTCGAGAAGCGATTGCACCGCATCGAGGGCTTGGTCAAGACTCGATGGAGCCTGAAAAATGTTGCGATGTGTCACCACACGGACGAATTCCCCGAGACAAAACACCGGGAGGCCCCACGGAACTTCACCTTCTGCAAGTGCCCTGAGCCACGACAACGCCAGGGAATGTTTCCCGCAGTCTTTTCTGTGGGCATAGACCAGGACATTGGTGTCGACGGCAATCATCGGCGGTGCTCCATCGTGTCGTATAAGGAATCCCGGTCAGACAGGTCGACTCCGGGAGCCGGTGGGCCCTCAACGGTCACCCAATCCAGCTTGAAACGGCCAGGTTTTTCTGCCACGCCTGCCACTTCCTTCAGCAGCGCCTCCTCCACTATCTGTGTCATAGTTTTCCCGGTGACAGCTGCTTTCTTCTTTACCCGTTTCAAGAGCTCATCATCAATATTCAGAGTGGTCCTCATATGTTTAAGTATATCGTTTGTGCATATATATGGCAAGTTAATGTGCAGGTATGATAAGGCTTTGACTGGAACCACACCGGACACAAGAGCTCTCCGTGTGACCAACTTCACCCTTTTTTTCATTGCTTTTGTGATACATATATGGTACCATATATGTATGAAGACAGTTACGCTCAATGTCGATGAGGCGACCTACGAACGCCTGCAGTCATATGCGAACCGGACCGGGCGACCCGCATCGGAGCTGATCCGGGAAGCAATGGCGGATTACGCGGAACGCAATATTCGTAATCTGGAGAGTATATTCGACGGCGAGCCTCACCATGTAGGGGCGATCCTCCGTGACTTTTCAGACAAAGACGATGTGCTTGATGAGATGCTCCAGTGATCGGGATCGATACGTCCTTTGTTGTGGCTTTCGAGGTCGCTGAACATCCGAAGCATGAGGCTTCACGACGTTTCGCCGCTGAACGTCAAGCTGAGGGCTTTGCGATTGCCACTCAGGTACTCACCGAGTTCTGTCATGTGGTGACTGACCCACGGAGGTTCCAGCGTCCGCTCTCCATGCAGGAAGCGCTGAGCGCTGCAACGCGGTGGTGGCGGGCCCGCGAGGTAACGATCGTGGATACCGGTGAATCCTCGGGTGACCGTTTTCTCAATCTCCTTGGTGATCACAAAATCGGACGAAATAGGTTGTTGGATACGATGCTCGTGGCAACGTATCTGGCCAATGGGGTGCACGTGATTATCACCCTTGACGCCCGCGACTTCGGTCGGTTCAACGAGTTCGCACCAATTGTCCTGTAGCTTTCCGCGCCAATTCTGCTGCGCCGGCAAACCACCCTCACCGCGCCACGCTGGCAACTTCAGGCTCACCCCGCCGCGCAGGCAACCGGAAACTACCCTCATCCCGCAACGCCGGCAACACCCGCCTCTTCCTCCTCCTTGCCGCCGTTCCGGGTCTTGAAGGCGGAGGTGAAGTGAAACGATATATCCGGGTTTTTTTCGATGATCCAGTTGAGTATCCATTCTGATTCGGCAAGGTAGACCGGGTTTGCGTCACGGTCGTAGACAATCTCACTCTCCCGATACTTGAGGAACTGGTCCATGGCTTCCCGGCTCCCGGCGGTGATCCAGCAGGCACGTTTGAACGGCAGCGGGTTGAGCTTGCACGAGGCGCCGTACTCGTTCTCGAGCCGATAGCGTATCACCTCGAACTGTAGCTCACCCACCGCACCGATGATCTTGCGCCGGCCGCGGTCCTGGATGAACAGCTGTGCTATCCCT
>CAZHXC010000517.1:0-2687 GCA_964536145.1 uncultured Spirochaetales bacterium
CTCGATTGTGTTACCCTTTGGATGAACAACGTTTTTTTCAACGATCTGGAGGCTGAGTGGGAAGAGATCCTCAAGCGGTTTCTCGATCGTATGCATGGTGACACCATAGTCGTCACCAACGAAACCGGTCTCGGCAATATTCCCGCAGATGCGGTGAGCAGACGGTATAACGAAGCCCTCGGCAGGGCGAACAAGCTCATCGCCGCACGGGTGGACGAGGTTTACCTGATGGTTTCGGGCATCCCTTTGCGGATCAAGTAGGAGCGGGAGATGGCAATTATTTCGGTTCCTTCCTATGTGATTCCCGGTACGTACCTCGAAAATATCGAGTTCCTTCGCGACAAGGAGACCGTCCAAGCGATCGAGTTGCTTTTCTTCTCCTTTGAAAAGGAATCCGAACGGTTGCTGGCCGAAGAGCTCGACGGCATTGCGGCCGCCCGTGACCGGTTCAGGTTTTCCGTGCATATGCCCGACCTACTCGAAGACCGCTGCGAAACGCTTATCGCGATGATCAGGGGCATTGCCGACAGATTCATCGTTCATGTTCCGCCAATCGGGATCGACGAGTTTGGGCAACGGCTCCACCGGTGGATAGACCTGTTTGGCAATGTATTTGTGATGGAAAATGTCGCGGGTAGGGCTTTTGAGCCTGCAACCATCCGGCTGCCTGAGATACCACTCTGCCTGGATACAGGACACTTTCTTCTCGATGGAGCAAGACCGGCGGACGCATTCGACCGATGGATGAGCCGTGCCGCCGAAGTGCATCTCCATGGAATCGCCGGCGGTAAAGATCATGTGCCGCTTTCGGGAGACGAGGCCTGGTTCATCGATTGTGTGCCGTTTCTTGAACGATACAACGGCACCATCCATATAGAGATATTCGACTACAAAGCGATTGCTCCGATGCTCGACATCGTCGGCCGATTTACGCGCGGAGCGTGCGGGAGGTAAAGATGACGGAATCCGTCACTATGAGAATGCAACACCATTTGGACAACCTTACAAAACCGAAGGGAAGTCTGGGAGATCTGGAAGATTTCGCGATGAAGCTGGCGACAATTCAGGGCCGTGTTCCGCCGCGAATAGATCGGAAGATCTGCCTGGTCTTTGCCGCCGACCACGGAATTGTTGACGAAGGGGTGTCCCTTTATCCCCGGGAAGTGACGACTCAAATGGTTCTGAACTTCCTCGGCGGCGGGGCGGCGATAAATGTGATGGCAAGGCATTGCGGCGCCGATATCCGGATTATCGATGCGGGTATCAGCGGTGAGGTAGGCGAAGGCGAAGTATTACATATGAAAGTGCGGCCGGGTACCCGAAATTTCGCCGTGGAAGAGGCGATGAGTCAAAACGAGTTGGAGCTGTGCCTCGACCGTGGGCGTGAGCTTGCCGAATGGGTTGCCCGCAACGGGTATGACCTGGTATCGATCGGAGACATGGGTATCGGGAACACCACAACCGCGGCGGCGCTCCTCGCGGCCAACGGTTTGAACATAGACGCCGTCGTCGACCGGGGGACAGGGATTGACGATAAAACACTCAACCACAAGCGTAACGTTATCAAGGCGGCCCTTGAGAAGCACCGACCGTTTCAAGGTGTGCGAGAATCGATGCGGTGCGTCGGCGGATTTGAGATCTGTATGATTGCCGGGCTCATTCTGGGGCTGAAGGACAAAAAAATCACCTGCATCATCGACGGATTACCGGTATCCACCGGCGCCTATCTTGCCTGGCGTATGGACAGCGCCGTTTCCGGGTTTCTATTCGCCGGACATAAATCAAAGGTAAACGGCCATATCGTAACCCTGGAGGCGATGGGACTGGAGCCGATTCTCGATCTGAACATGCGTCTTGGAGAAGGTACGGGAGCGGTCCTTGGCGGTTTCCTCGTTTCGATGGCGGCGAACATCGCGTGTGAGATGGCCTCCTTCGATTCGGCGGGTGTATCAAGGAGCGAAGGGGATGAGAAAGATTATTAACTCGTTTCTCACGACCTTTATGTTGACGAGCCGTATCCCCGTTCGTGCTACCATAACGCCGGAGTACCGGTTTGCCGGCTTTTTTATACCCGTTATCGGAATCTTCGGCGCGATGCTGGTTTCTCTCGCAGGTTTCGGGGGCGTATACTTCTTTCACGACGCATTTCTCGCGGCGGTAGTAGCACTCGTGCTCCAGTACGCCGCCTTCAACCTGTTTCATTTCGACGGCCTTCTCGACAGCGCCGACGCTCTGGCGGTGTTCGGCGGCAAGGAGAAGAGGCTCACGATACTGAAGGATGTGCATGTCGGCTCCTTCGCCCTCTTTTGCGGCGTTGTGTATCTTGTCACAAAGGTCTACCTGCTCTGCCGCGGCCTCCGGTATCTGCAGGATTTGCCCGGCGGGCTTGTCGAAAACGTAGGACTTCTGGCCGTACTGGCATCGTACTGTGTCTCAGGTAGGGCCGCCGGGGCGTTTCTTCCCGCGTTACTAAAGCCGGCGAGGACTGGCGGCCTGGGCGTGCTGCTCTCCGGGAGTAGCCTCACCTCCGCGCTTTTTGGGACTGTGGCGGCGATTGCCATTGTTTCACTTCCTCATCTGTTAACAATGGGCTCGGGTCTTGATGCGCTGTTTCTCATTCCGGCAATCGCGGGATTTACGCTCTCGGCCGTATTCTCAGGCCTCTTATACAAGAGGAAAATCGGCGG
>CAZHXC010000518.1:0-2686 GCA_964536145.1 uncultured Spirochaetales bacterium
CACACCAACGGCCGTACCCCCGGGTATTGGCGCTCTTGAAAGGGGAAAGCCTCTCTGGATAGACAATTACCCGACGGAAAGCGGTTACTACATCGGTATTGGTTCTTCGAACACCGGTGATGAGGGTGAGGACATGGAGACCGCGAGATCCAGGGCCCTCGTCAACCTTGCTTCTTCGATCTCGACCGAAATAAAAAGCGAGCTTCTCATCGCCGCAGGGGAGAGCTCTTCGGGTGAAGCGTACGAAACCGTGGATCAGGTGATCAAAGAAACCGTAGATACGAATATCCGCGAGGTGGAAGTTGTCGACACCTATTATTCAAAAAGTGACGGTTATTGGTTCTACCTCCGCCTGAATAAATCGGCCTGGGAAACGATGCAGCGCGAAGAGGCGGATGCCTTGTCGAAGCGGGTTGTAGGGCTCCTCACGCCTGTGCTCGCAGACGATGAGACACCGGTCACCGCCCGCCTGCGAACGCTTTGGAAAGGATGGCTTCTCCTCGCCGAATCACCTTATTCCGAACTGATCGAAGCCGACATTGACGGGCGCCGGGGGGTCCTCATCGATCTTATAGAAAACCGGATAACCAGCTATATAGACGGGCTTTCCCTCGAGTTCTCGCCCGAAATGCCTGAGACCCACCCGGGAAAGCCGGTACGGTTTACCGTTACCGTGAGATCGATGCATCAATATCCTCCCGGTGAGTTTGCACTGACTTTCAGTTTTCCAGACGGTACCGATACGGACGCAATCCCGGTGCAGGCAACAACAGACAACGTTGGCGAGTATTCCGGTGATATGACATTTTCACCGGCCGGATTGGGGCGCAAAAGGATTGCCGTACAAATCGATCTTGCGAGTCTCGGGCTTGATCCGCACCGTCTTGGTTTAACTGCGCCTGCAGCCGGGACTACCGTGGAGGTAACGGCGATACGCGCTCACCTCGGGGTAGACTCTCGCGGTGCTCCGGAGGAACTCAGAGGAGTAAATGTCGAGGGTGCTTTGTCCGGCTTGATCTCATCTCAGTTACCGGTAGAGTTGACTGACGCGGATGAAGCCGAATACACTATCTCAGTGGTGCTCACCGGACGGAGCGCTCCGCCTAATGATTTTGGAATTGTCATTGCTTATGTGACACTCTTTGTTTCGGTAAGCAGGGAGGGAAAGATCCTGGAAACCTACCGTTCACCCGAGATAAAGGAAGGTGGGTTGGATCTCCCCCAGGCGTATACGCGGGGCTTTAACAAGCTTGTGGAATCGCTCGAAGATTCTGCGGATTTTGCCGAGGCATTACAGACGGCTCTTTTTTAGTAGAAACCGGATGAATGAACTTCTTTGGATCGGCATGCTCATCCTCAATTTTCTCGCCATAATACTCTGCTATCGATTATTCGGAAAGACCGGGCTTTTCATCTGGGTGCCGATATCGGTAATAATTGCCAATATTCAAGTGCTCAAAACAATCGAGCTTTTCACACTCTCCGCGACTCTGGGCAACATCGTATACGCCACTTCATTTCTCGTAACCGATATATTGAACGAGAACTATGGAAAGCGCGAGGCGAAGCGTGCCGTGTATATGGGTTTCTTTTCGCTCATCGTCATGGTTTTGCTGATGAATCTCGCGCTTCTGTTCCGGCCGGCGGTGGAGGATTTTGCCCACGACAACCTGGTTTCCATTTTCAGCCTTGTGCCGCGGATCGCGGGGGCGAGTCTGCTTGCCTACGGGGTATCTCAAATGCACGACGTGTGGGCGTACAATTTCTGGCGAAAGCGTTTTCCGTCACCGCGTCTGATTTGGCTCCGAAACAATGCGAGCACTGCCGTAAGTCAATTGATCGACAGCGTAGTATTCACCTTAGCGGCATTTGCCGGTACGTTTTCACCGGGTGTATTGATCGAGATCGTTGTAAGTACCTATCTCCTCAAAGTTATCGTGGCTGCGGCGGACACACCCTTTGTCTATCTTGCGCGGCGGATGAAGCTGACGGGTAAGGTACCGGTCGATAACATTGAAAGCGAGGGTTCGGATGACGCTACAAGGAGAGACAATGGCTGAACAGGTAGTGATGCCAAAGCAGGGTAACACCGTCGAGTCGTGCGTCATTCTTGAATGGCACAAAAGTGCGGGAGACGTTGTTTCAGTGGGCGATGTGCTGTGCGAAGTGGAAAGTGACAAGGCCGCATTCGAGGTTGAATCCACCGCGGCGGGAACACTTCTGAAGGTCTATTTTGATGAAGGCGAGGACGTGCCGGTGCTCTCGCCTATCGCCGTAGTGGGAGAGGCCGGGGAAGAGATTCCCGATGCGCCCGCAGGTAACGCCGCGGGTGACACTCCGGATAACGCTCCGGCTAACGCCGCGGGTGAAAGCGGCGGCACCGAAACCGACACCGACACCGGCTTCGCGGAAGCACATGGCGCCGGCACCATCGCGGCTTCCCCGCGGGCGCGAATGCTTGCGGAAGGTAACGGATTCGACGTCTCAGTGCTTGCCGGACGCGGTACCGGGCCGGGCGGGCGGATCATCGAGCGGGATGTTCGTGCCGCGTTGGGCTCGGCGGCAGGTACGCAGGCAGCTACGCAGGAAAGCACCACTGCGCGCGGCGCCGCCGGTGCGCGCGAATGTGCACCCGCGAATTACCCCGGCAAAGTGCGGGAGATCCCGTTGACCGGTGTCCGCAGGA
>CAZHXC010000519.1:0-2685 GCA_964536145.1 uncultured Spirochaetales bacterium
AGCAGGATGGCGCAGGCGGTACCCCCCAGGGTTACGTCACGCTTGAAGGCGGCCTTCTGTTCGGTGATGTCATTCATGACCAAGAGATCGCCTACCTCCGTGCCGGAGACGTCATTCAATGGTAAGGCGGTGACACGCCAGATCTTACCGCCACCGTCGGCAATCTCTCTCTCCGTCACTCCGTGTCGATGGTTACTCGCCCGGTCGTGGTCGGAGAAAGGCGCGAAGGCGTCGGGCAGACGCCCCTGGGATGCGTATATGATCACGCTGCGGGGCAGGCGGTCCCACTCGGCCTCGCGCCCGAGCATCCGCATGCCCGCTTCCCAGTTCTCACGCTTGAGAGCTTCTTTTCGGATGACCACCGCCAGCTCGACATTAGGGCTGCGACCCTGCATGGACTGCAGAATGTCCTCGATCTCTTTGCCCAACTCCACATAACCGAGCAGGGTAGCGCCGTCGAAGATGGGCTGTACCACCCTCAGAGTGAAGGTGCCCAGCGGCCCCAGTTCGATGCCATGGACGGTCTTGCCGGAGCGCTCGGCCGCGATGGCGGTGAAACGGCCGATTGTGTCTCCGTGTTTGTCCGGTTTATGCACACGTAACAGGCAGACCCGATCTGCATTGAAGAAATAGAAATGGGTAAGGTCACTTTCCCGGTAAAGGGTCTCGTACAATGGTTGCCAGTCAGCAAGTAGACGCTCACGGTCGCCGGATCGCAGCGCTTCGCGAGCGCGGTCATCCATGGCGACGGCCTGAATCGCCGCGGCCAGCCCCCGGGTCTGCTCCTTCACAGATGCTTGCAGATCTTGTTGGATCTCCGCCGCCACCATACCCGTTCTCTCGCTCAGTTGTTTTCGATGCTGCTGCCACAAGAGCACCCCCGCGAGGGTTACAAGCAGTATTAGCAGAAACATCAAGGGCGGCAGTAAGCGTCTCAATACGGGGTTGGGAGATGTGGTTGCACCGCCTGAGGCGAACAGAGCGGCCGCAAGGCCAATCACCAGAAGCAGAACAAGCCCCACCGGAAGCGCCGCCCGGGCGGCGACGTCAGATTTCCAGTTGCCGGCGCCGAAATCCAAGACCAGGACGGCCAGGACCTCTCCTGATTCCGGATCGGTCAGAGGCACGCAGCCGCTGACGAAGGAACCCCATTTGTCCGTAAAAGGCCCTTCCACGGTGGCAATACCGGTGGTCAAAACACGTCTGAAACCCTCCGGCACATCATTGTAGATCATTCCCGCCGCCGCTTCGTTTTCGTGCCCGGCCGGAGCATCGTCCACAAAGAAGAACACCGTCCCGTGTGTTTTTTCTCCAAGAAGATAAACAAATCGGTATTTCGGATTGGTGGCTCGAACCGCCGCAAACTGCTCCTTAAGCCGCAGGTAATCCGGCGAGTCCAGGTCGGCTTCCGTGCCGGTCAGAGCCTTGACGCTTTCGATGTTCACGCTCCCGGCTACCAGATGTGTAAGGTCGAGAAGTTGCTCACGCATCTGGCTATCGGCTCGGACGGTCATCCACCAGGCGCAAAGCGCCCCGGCGGCGAGGACTGCCGCCAGTTGTACCAGGCGACGGCGTCCGCGACGGCGTCCCCGGCGCCTCGCGCGGGCGTCTTTATTGGATATCCGGTTTTTTCGCTCAGAGTGATAGATCATCGGTACGCCGCGTTTTAGAAAATCAATGCTTTTCACCTATGTAAGTCGTCAGCAAATACTGTGCCGACCCATTGGGCTGGTATAACTCTATTTGAGCAATACATTTATTTTGTTGCGGTTGCCGCGTGTACATTGCACGGCTACAACTGTATTTGTAATTCATCACCATTCGCGATATACCGGATTCCGCACTCCGGCCAGCTCCGGCGGAAGCGCACTCGCGCGCTTTGTTTCATTGTTCTTTGCAGGTTTTCCTGGTATCGTAAACATATGCTTCCGGCCGAGAAATCGCTTATCGATATGTGTGTACAATTCTCGATAGAAATCCTTTACGGCTACGGCAGCAGGTCCAAAGGGTTCCTAACCGGCAAATCAGATCTCGACATTGGCGCAAAGGTTATTCCCGGGACATGTATAACCGTGATCGTCTCGATATAGCAGAACTGCCGCTGCAAAGTCTCGACGCGTTCATCGCCGATCGCCGAAACATTCTATCGGCGTAACGGAATACAAAGAAATTACGAGGAAGCTTGAAGATATCAGCTTATGCCGATTGGTTGAAAGTAAACCCTGATCTCATAGATGAATCGCTGTAAAGCACACCAAAGGAGCATTCCATGGACAATCGCCCGAACGTACTGCTCATTCTCAACGACGATATGGGCTTCTCCGATATTGGCTGCTACGGCGGCGAAATGAGGACGCCAAATCTCGACAGGCTTGCAAACAAAGGCGTGCGGTTCACCCAGTTCTACAACACCGCCCGGTGCAGCCCTTCAAGAGCATCACTGTTAACGGGACTGCATCCCCATCAGTGCGGCATCGGTGTATTAACCGATGATACAGGACCTGAAGGATATAACGACGATCTCAATGACAGCTGCGTCACCATCGCGGAAATGCTCAGAGACGGCGGCTACCGCACCTATATGAGCGGTAAATGGCACATGTCCAGGGAGCTCTATAAAGTAAGCGATTCATGGCCAAACCAGCGCGGCTTCGACGAGTTCTATGGAACGATTGTCGGTGCCGG
>CAZHXC010000520.1:0-2682 GCA_964536145.1 uncultured Spirochaetales bacterium
GGCCTGATGTAAAGACGGTGCCGCGCTCGCTCGTTACCCTTATGGTGGTGGCTTTGGTGATTCCCTGCCGTACGGCGATTACTTCGATAACACCCCGGTTTTCCCGTACCGAAACGACCTCAGACGGTGGGTCGAGCTCAACGGTTGCTACCGGATAACCAATATATCGACCTCTAAACGGGTTCTCCCGGTCTATCGGGACCGGTTGCCGGCCATCGATTCTCGCGTCATTGAAATATATTCCGTGTTCCTCGTCATTCCGCGTCAGGTTCTTTACAAATACATAGACCCGTTTCTCCGACACGCGCCCATATTCGTCGGTTGCTGCCACGACGATATCCACAAGGCCAAAGGGTATGGTCTCGCGGGGAACGGCAATCGAAAACGTATGGACACCGGAACTGCTTCTCTTCAACGAAAGCGGCCTTGGCTCGCCACCGCCGATAGTGTAGGTGGCTTCACCGGCCGGGTTGATGAAATTGATTGATCCGTCAATTGATTTGTGGACATCGGTACGGATCTCCATTCCGTTATCGAATGAATCGGTCCCGCCTTCGAAACTCGTGACTGTCAAGAAGTTGATTTCAGGAGCATCACCAGTCTTCTGAAAACTTACTTCGGTTTCGAGGCCTTGCAGGCCGTATATGTCCACCGCCCGAATGGAGAGAGTGTGCTCACCCGGCTCGAGCTGCTGTTGCAGGCGTATGTCAAACGCTTCGCCGGTTTCAACAGCGATTTCTTCTCCACCATCCACCGAATACACAATTCCGCCGACGCCGTCGTCATCCTTCAGGAAGCCGGCGATTCTGTCATCGGTGACCGACCCATCCTGTCCGGGTACCGCAAGCGTCAACACCGGCAGATCCGCCTCGTATGCAAGGTCTATCTTGAGATGCTGTTCTGTGGTATTCCCGGTTTTGTCGGTAAGCGTGAAGAGTATATCCGCCTTCTCTTCGCCGGCGTAATCGAACTCCTGCGCCCAGTAGGGATCTCCCGGCCTCAACGGTATATCCACGGGGTCTTCCCTGCCGATCTGCCAGCTCAGGCTTTGAATGCCGACTTCATCAGCCACCTTGCCGCTTACGGTGAACACGCCGTTTACGTTGTCCCCTTCTCCGGGGAAGAGTATTGATAATTCCGGCGGCTTGTTGTCTACAAAGAAGAGAAACGCCGCGCGTTCCACGGATCCCATTCTATCCCGGCCTTCAAACCAGTAAACTTGAGCACCATCGGCAAGCTCGTCTGTGTCTATTCGCAGTGAGAACTCTACAGATTGCGCATCCCGACCTCCCTTGAACTTGAGCGACTCGAAGGTCTTTCCTCCATCGGCACTGTAGCTGACCGCTTCAATCCCGTTCAGATCGGATACCATACCCGCGAGCTGAATCCTTCCGTTTACCAGGTCACCGTTCTCATGGGAGGTGATTTCAAAGATGGGCTTGTCACGGTCGAGATTAAAGGCGACGGTGCTTTCTTTGCCTTCGACACCACCGGTATCGATACCTTTTGCCCTGATCGTATAGAGCCCGTCGGGCATATCTTCGGTGTTGAGATTGTAGGACCAGAAATCGGTGCCTTTGGCCCGAACATAGGGGCCATCGTTTACGGAAACCTCGACCGCCGCGACGGCATCGTCATCAACGCAGGTTCCGACGATATTGAGGTTGCCCCCTACCCGGAGATTGGGTGTCGGGTTGGAAATATTCGTCACCGGCAGATCCGAATCGGGATCAATAATGATATTGTACGGCCCTTCGGTGTAGGTATTGCCGGCTTTATCGGTACCCTGAATAATAAGGTTATATTTGCCTGCGGCATACGTTGAAATATCGTAGTCATATTTCCACTGCTCGAGCCCGTTTACGGGCCTGAAGGCGTCGACTCTGGAAGGTTTTTCGTCCGATTGTTCTGCCGGCTCCTTGTTGCTCGCCGTAGCGACGCTTTCCGAGCTACCGTTTTCCACGGAATTTCCCGTTTCAACGCCCTCTTGTTGCCCGAACAACGACAGAGGAGTGCAGATGATAAGCAAAAAGACTAAGTATTTCACTGGCCGCCTTCCCGAAAGATTATCTCGCCCCAACAGAGGACCTTCATTAATATCGAAAGGAATAGTCAAAATCTGAAACGCGCTGTTGATTCCTGAAGAATCTCCGTCCCAAGACGTACAGATTTGCGTACATCACGTCCGTAACGCGCTACATTCGTAAATATAACCCATGTACAGACCGCAACAGCCGGTTTTTTAGCAAAGAAGGGACCGCCGCGCTATATTCTGATTCCGAGATACCAGCGTGGATAGAGCTCCACCGGGCTCTCCGGCGCGTCCGCAGACGATAGTATCCACGGGCTCCCGGTGTGGAAGTAATCGCTCTTTTGAGTGAAGCCGGGCAGGTGAGCATCAAAACTGACACCGCCGATCGCGGCCACACGCCCAAAGAGTGTCAAGCCGAGAGTCGCGCGTACCATCGGATAGAGGCCGATTGGCGTAAACTTGTCTGATTCTGCAATCGACGCGAGATTTGCGTAATCAAGCGAGGAATCCTGGATAGCCGCACCGAGATCCTTTCCTGACCCGAGGCTCTTGACCGAAGCGTCGACATCTACGAAAAACCGGCCGAATTGCGAATGCACTCCCCATCCAAACCCGAGGGAAAGCGCTTCCTGCGGATTTTGATATGGACC
>CAZHXC010000521.1:0-2674 GCA_964536145.1 uncultured Spirochaetales bacterium
TTGCGGTCCTGATGCATCACGTCTCCTTCGTCCGCACTCTTTTCTATCCGCTATTGGTTCTCTCGCAGACCGTACCCCTCATCGTGCTTGCTCCTTTATTCATTCTCTGGTTTGGGTTTGGTCTTATGCCCAAGGTGCTCATCGTGGTGCTTGTCTGTTTCTTTCCTTTGACGATTAACACCCTTGAAGGTCTCGATACGGTTGACCGTGACGTCGTCGATTTACTGCGTACCATGGGAGCCGGCCGTTTGAAAATCCTGGGTATTGTGAAGATTCCGGCATCGCTTGGCCATATCTTTTCCGGACTGAAAGTAGCAGCTACCTACAGTGTCATCGGGGCGGTCATAGGCGAATGGCTTGGTGGGACCGAAGGTATGGGGGTTTACATGGTACGGGCCCAGAAGGCGTTTGCCATCGAGAAAGTGTTTGCTGCGGTTGTTTACATTACCGCTGTAAGTCTTCTCTTTATCTGGTTGATAATCGTCGCACAGAGGGCTCTGATGCCCTGGAAGCGTGTGGAGAGGGCGAAATAATCATCGAGAACAAAATAGGAGGGTAAGTATGATACCTAAAAAAGAGCGGCTTCGAGTCATATGGTTTTGTCTCCTCTTCCCCTTGGTGGCATGTGCCCATACCGTTGCCGAGGGCGCCGGCGAGGATGCAGCAGAGAGAGACGATACGGTTGAAATTACGGTGATCCTCGATTGGATACCCAACACAAATCATACCGGCGTGTTTGTCGCAAAACAGAAGGGCTGGTATGCCGATGCAGGTCTCGATGTAGAAATAATACGCCCTTCTGAAAGCCAGACACCTCTCATGGTTGCATCAGGACAGGCCGATTTTGGATTTTCTCATCAGGAGTCGGTAACCTTTGCCCGCACATCCGCGAACCCCGTACCGGTTGTCGCTGTGGCCACGGTAAACAGACACAATACTTCCGGGTTTGCTTCGCCCGCGGACAGAGGTATCACCAAGGTGAAGGATTTTGAAGGCAAGACCTACGGCGGTTGGGGTTCGGTCTTTGAAGAAGCGCTCCTCGAGGCGGTGATGAAAAAGGAACAGGCGGATTTCTCGAGCCTGACGATAGTGAACGTGGGCACCACCGATTTTATTTCGAGCTTTAGGCAGGGGATCGACTTTAGATGGATCTTCTATGGCTGGGACGGGGTTCGCGCCGAGGTTGCAGGCTGGGATTTCAATTACATACCCCTCATCGATATCGATCCTAAGCTCGACTACTACACACCGGTTCTCATAACTCGTGCTTCGATGATGGAAGAACAACCCGAGACGATCCGTGCTTTTCTCAGTGCTACCGAGACCGGGTACCGCTGGGCTGCAGAAAATGCGGAGGAGGCGGCAGAAATCATGCTCGCGGTAAATCCGGATCTGGACGGAGAGTTTCTAAAGGCAAGCCAGGAGTACCTCTCAGAGCAGTATCTTGATGAAGAGGGGAGATGGGGGGGGAGGGAAGCAAAGTTGGGGCGGAATTTCGGGAATTTTCTCAACAACTACGATTTACTCGATAGACCCTTCGATGCTGCTGCGGCTTTCACGAATGAGTTTCTGCCCCGGGATAGGCCTTAACGAAGACTATGGAGCAGATACTCTCCACGGACTCACTCACCATGCATTTTGATGAGCTTCTGGTTCTTGAAAATCTATCCTTTGCGGTGACGGAAGGTGAAGTCGTTACGCTGCTTGGTCCGAGCGGCTGCGGCAAAAGCACAATTCTGCACATCATATCCGGGCTGCTGGTGCCTGAGAGGGGCCGGGTATTGATGCGTGGAAGAGAAATAACGGGAGAAACCGGCCGGATGAGTTATATGCAGCAGAAGGACTTGCTTTTGCCGTGGCTCAAGGTTATTGATAACGTCGCCTTGCCGTTGCGAATTTCCGGTGTCGGCAAGCGAACGGCGCGCGAGCGGGCGGCAGCACACTTCGATGCTTTTGGTATCGAAGGTTTCGAGCACGCCTATCCGTCACAGCTTTCCGGCGGGATGCGACAGCGTGCCGCCCTCCTGCGAACCTATCTGTTTTCAAAGGAGGTGCTGTTGCTCGATGAGCCGTTTGCGAGGGTGGATGCGGTAACGCGGCGAAAACTTCACGGCTGGTTTGTCGATGTCCTCGAACGATTGGAGTGTAGCGTGCTCTTTGTTACCCATGATATCGATGAGGCGATGAAACTTTCCAATCGAATATACGTGCTCTCGGCAAGACCGGCGCGGGTGTTGAAAGAAATCCGGGTTGACCGGCGGGATGATGCAGATCTGAAGAATGAGATTATTTCACTTCTTGAAAAAATGTGAGGAATATATATGGCAATTACGAAACCTTTCGATGAATATCCTGAGCTCTACGAGGAGTGGTTTTCCACATACAAGGCCGTCTACGACACCGAAGTGGAAGCCCTTCGCGAGGCGACGCCTGAAGAAAACGTGTCTGCGGGTCTCGAGATTGGCGCCGGAAGCGGTCTCTTTGCCTCCCGTCTTGGCATTCACTATGGTGTGGAGCCGTCTGAGACAATGCTTGAGTTAGCACGGCGGCGAGGAATGGAGATGAAGAAGGGCGTAGCGGAAGCGCTTCCTTATCCGGATGAAAGCTTTGATTTGACCCTTATGGTCACCGCCATCTGTTTTCTCGATGATTTAGATAGGGCAATAGATGAGGT
>CAZHXC010000522.1:0-2670 GCA_964536145.1 uncultured Spirochaetales bacterium
GTCTTCCCGGAACCATTCGGGCCGACAAGAGCTACCCGCTCACCGCATGAGAACCGCAACTGTGCGCCGTTGAACAGCTGTTTCCCGTCAAATCCGGCGCTGTAGCCGTTGATCTGAAGTGCGATGTCCGCACGCGACTGTTCACCCTGCCATCCCAATCGCATCGCCCTGGTATCGAGCTCGGGTTTCTCGACAGCCTGAGCGCGTTCCTTTTCGAGCTGCGTGCGGCGTGCCCGGTACCGTTTCCCCCACGCGGGATCTGCACTGCTTCGCGCAATCTGCTCAAACCGTTTGACCAGCGCCTCCAAGCGGGCGAGCCGTTTTTGATTGGCGATGTAGTCCGATTGGGTGTTCACGAGTTTCTGCAGTTTTATCCTTCGATAATCGGAATAGTTGCCCGAATACACGGTAACTGCCCTGTTCTCCATCTCAAAGATGGTACGTGCCACCCTGTCGAGGAGATACCTGTTGTGAGACACCAGGAGAACCGCGGCCGGGTATGAGCTCAACCGCTCCTCGAGCCAGTCAAGACCGATGTAATCGAGATGGTTGCCCGGTTCGTCAAGGATAAGGAGGTCAGGCCGCGAAAAGGTCGCCTTCGCCAGCGACAGGATATTTCGTTCACCTCCGGATAAGGTACTCACCTGCTGCTGTTCTTTTCCTTCGAGCCCAAAGGAGGCCATCAGGCGGACCATCCGCTCTTCTGATTCATCACCGTTCATAGCGTCGTACGCATCCCGTGCCTCCTGATACAGGTGAAGAGCTTTATCGAGATCTTTGTCTGTAGCACGGCCTAAGCGTTCTTCGGCGTCCCTGAGGCGTCGCTTTACCCGTTGCAGATCAAGGGTAAGTGCGTCGGTGACTGTACAGCCTTCATGGAAATCAGGGTATTGCGGTACATAGCCGATGCGGACACCGTCATTTCGTACGATTGCGCCTTGAGACGGTTCCTCGGAGCCGAGAATGAGCTTGAGTATAGTGGTTTTGCCGGCGCCGTTAGGGCCAATAAGGCCGATTTTTGCATTTCCTTCCACGGTGAAGGAAATGCCTGAAAGCACCTCATGCGCGCCAAAATGCTTGTATACGTTGTTGAAGCTGATAATAGACATATTTGCCTCCTTCAATTTCAATTATGTATTGGAGGCTGGGTTTTCAGGCGTGGAACCGGTGACGGAAATAACGCCAAAAAAAACCGCAGCCCCGGTGTGCTGCGGCTCTCATCGGCCCGGTTACAGGCTTCAGTATCAGGCTGCGGGCACACCTCTCCTGCTGAGAGAGATTTCGAACGTGTTGAGTGCTGTTCTAAGCCCGATAAATTTCATAGTATAAGACTATATATTGTATTGAGGAGTTGGGTCAAGGTTCGTGAAACTGGACGAGAGGGAAATTGAGCAGGTATTCGAGAGACTCAATCGATTAAAGGCGGCCGTAATCGATTCATCATCGATCATCTATATTCAGAAGGCGGGGTTCCTGCACGAACTCGCAGCAGCGGTCAAACTGCTGACTATTCCGCAGGTTATTGAGGAAACCGGAATGTCGGATCTGCCGGTAGAGGTCATCGAACCATCCGGTGATTTGGGAAAAGAGACCGACAGGCTCCTCTTTTCCGCCGCTATGGAGTTCAACAGGGCGATGATATCCGAGGATCGGGCGATATTGCTCACATGCAGGGCCCACGGGATCGAATATTACAACGCCTACAACATGCTCATTCTGCTCAGACTGCGAGGTGCTATTGACGCCGCACAATTTACCCGGTTTGAAGACGAACTGCTTGCGGTTGCGCACTACGGAAAGTTTGTTATCGACTATATCTGGTGGCTCAAGCAGCACCTTGCAAAGCTGCTCTGACACGTAGCCCTACCGCGAGCCGTCCTGACAGATATCGCGTATCTCCAGAAGTTTTCCAATTGAGTAATCACTTTCAGGCGGTGTGAACTCACCAAGCCGTCTGCTCCTGAGAAAAACAGTGACGGCGCCTGCGGCGCGTCCGGCCTCAATATCGTATATGTAGTCGCCCACGACGAGCATGTTTTGTGGCGGGATGTTGAACCGTGAGGCTACATGGAGTACACCGTCCGGAAGCGGTTTGACCGGGATCTCGTCATCACGGGTGATGATCACATCGAAATCATCTTTACTTATCGTGCGGAAGTTCTCAAACGCCCGGTCAACTGCGTTTCTGCTGTTTCTCGTGAATATGCCTCGTTTCAACCCCGCTTCACCGAGCCATCTGATGAGCTCTTCCGCCCCCTCGGCAGGTACGGCGCCGGCGGCGGCCGCCATTTCAAAGCTGTCGAGAACCGCGGACATCTTCCGCCGGTGACCGGGGTCCGTCAGTGTTGCGAGAAAATCGAGTATCGATTCACCGGGAGGGCAACCGATCTCAGCTCTTATTTGCGCGTAATCGAGCTTGCCCGCGGCGGTAAGTGTATCGTCAAAATCAAAAAGAACGCCTCGTATATTCATTGCTGTTCCACCGTTTCTCTCAAAGTCTGTTCAATATCGATCAGTTCCTTGTCAAAGCCAACCGAAAACGCTCCTGTAACCTCGTTGCCGTTTTTCGTAACGGCCAGGAAGTCACCGGAGGTGATGTCCCCATGCTCAACATGGACCAAGCCGTCCGGGCCGGCACGGCGGCCCACCATGCGGAGTGTCTCGCTGCCC
>CAZHXC010000523.1:0-2655 GCA_964536145.1 uncultured Spirochaetales bacterium
GGATTTCTTGCAGGGTGAGTTTGCCCGTATCTCGCACTATTCCGGACCCAAGATAACCGCAAAACCAAAAAACCCTGATTCGCTTACGGAGGAGCAGTTGCTCCGGCACGTTCAGCCTGAGATCGAAGATTATCTCAATACGCCTCTCAACGAGGCAATTCGTTCGTATGAACGGCTTTCCGGAGGAGACAGAACATCGAATCATCCTGAGACCGTTCTGCATGAGGCGAAAAACGGCCGCGTAGAGACGATGATACTCGATCCGGACGCTTACATTTGGGTGCGTTTTGATGCCGAGAAGGGCAGCGTGGAGCCCCACGCTACGCAGCGACCTGGTGATGATGATCTTTTTGATATTGCAGCCGGATTCGTGCTCTTAAACGGCGGGAAGGTGTACGCGGCGCCCCGGGAGCAAATTCCGGAAGCATCGCAGGTGGCGGTGGTGTACCGGTATTAGGCAGCAGCCCCGACGCATGCGTAGGCGGCGCGGTCGGTAAACGCGTGGGCGGCGTGGCCGGCGAAGGCGTGCGAATACGCTCTGCCGCTCACTCGAGCGGTAGGGTTACGGTAATGGTCGTCCCTTTTCCGGGCGCAGATTCTATTCTGGTTGTTCCTCCGGCAAGTTCCACGCGTTCACGGATTGTCCTCAATCCGAGTCCGGGGTGCCCGTTGCTCAAAGGCTCAAACCCGCGGCCCCTGTCCTCCAATGTTACGTGCAGGGTGTGGTCCTGCGATTCTACCGATACGTCTGCCTCATCCACATCAGCATAACGGATAACGTTATCTATTCCTTCCTGGATGACACGGAGCACTACCGTCTCGGTGAGGGGTGTCAGTACCGCAGTCGAAAACCGGGATGTGAAGTTGATAGAGATTCCGTAGCGCTTCTCGATTCGGTGGAAGTGGTTTTCGAGTATGTCATGCAAATCGAAACCTTTGTCCACCACAGGACGCAGGTTGTGCGAAAGATCGCGGACATTATTGATCATCTGATCGATGAGCTCGTTCACCTCTTTCAGTCCCGCATCGCCGTCAGAACCATGGGTGAAGCGCGAGATAGCGAGCTTGAGGCCTATCAGGGGTTGGCCGATTCTATCGTGAAGGTCCTTGCCGGTCCGGCGGTTGATCTCTTCGTATCCATCAAGGAGACTCTTGCCGAGGGCGATGACTTTCTCATGCGCGTTTTTGCGGTCGGTGATGTTTCGCAGGCTTGCAACAATGTAACGTGTCGCATTCCAGGTGATAAGCGCCGCCCGCATTTCGGCTGTAATCATCTCGCCCATTTTGTTTACGAGCTCGATCTCCGTCACGCCTTCTACAAGCGGGTAACCCAGATCATTTCCAACAAGACTTCCCTGCGCGCCGAAAAGCGATTCAGCGGCCGGATTGGCGTATAACACTTTGCCGTTGTATTCCGCGAGCAGCACACCGTCGGGCAGGTCGTTCAGGAGCAGCCGCATCAGAGACAGATCATTCGTTGGCATGTTCGCCTTCCATGGCTGCAGTATCGGCCTGCCTGGGTAATCCCAGCCCCTTGATCACCTGGTCTACGAGCGACAGGTCTCCAACCACTCTGAACTCCGGCACAGGCCGTCGTCTGATGACCGTGGGGACCGCGAGAATCTGGTGCTCCCGCCAGAACTCCTTGCTCTTTCCCAGATCAATGATGTTGATCGAATAGTCGTCTCCCAATTGCGCGCGACAGATCATATTGAGGTTTTCAATGGCAACCGCCGAACGCGGTGAATCACCTATGACATACAGATCGAATGACCAGGATGGCTCCTTCACTTACCGGTCCTCCGAGTCTGTTTCATCCGGATTCACCCTTCTGCTCCGCGCAATCTCTTCCCGTTGTGCTTTCAGATGGCGTTCCTGTTCATCAGCATCCTCGCGCATCCACGTCGCTTTTTCTCTCGATTTCTCGAGCTCGTTCTGCAGCGACGCAATTTGTGCCTTTATGGCCGCTTGTTTATACGCTTCGTCCCGCTCTCCACGCTCGATCTCCCGTCGCATCCTCCGTCGTTCTTCCTTCCGGTTTTCTTCCGCCGCGGACCGGGCGGCCCCGGTGTAGACTTCAACTAAGTCTATGCCGGTGTCGCTGATGAGAAACTCCCGCAGTTGGTTGGAGTGCGCCATTCCGCGGGATTTAATGATACGCATAATCCTTGTCTGTTCGCCGTTGGTCTCCCAGTTGCGGAGACTGATCCAGGTATCCACCAGAGAAGATACGCCCACCACGCTCTCAGGCGTGCGTGATTCGGCGCCTGTGAGCGCGGTGAACAACGCTGTGACGCCACGGTTCTTGAAGAGGTCCAGCAATCGGGATGTCATTGATTTCACGTCCGTAGGCGACCTCCCGACCGCAAGGTTGGATATGGGATCGATAATTACCGTGTCCGCGGAAAAACTCCTCACCTCATCATCGGTTTTCACCAGCTGTTGTTCAAGATTGTACTGTGAGGAACGGGACATGATAAACTTGAGATGCCCTTGTTCTATCCATTTGTCCAGATCAAGACCGATGGAGCGCATGTTGCGGATAATCTCCTTTTCAGACTCCTCGAATGCAAAGTAGAGACACCGCCTACCATGTTTGCAGCACTCGACGGCCAGATATGCGCTAAGACTTGTTTTCCCGGTGCCGGCCTCCCC
>CAZHXC010000524.1:0-278 GCA_964536145.1 uncultured Spirochaetales bacterium
CTTCTGCCGGACGGTCACTGTATAATCCCCGGGCTCTCCTTCGAGGTGTTCCATTTCACAGTAGGTTTTTAGCGTGATATTCGGATGCTGCCCCGTCTCGACGGTGCGCGGAGTCAACGTACACTGGGCACAATCGAGAGTGGGAAAGGTTTCAGACAGTTGGAGCATCCGTCCGCCGATTGAAGGCAGGCGTTCTACCATGACCACCTGGTAACCCGCGTTGCCAAGATCCACCGCCGCGGTTATTCCGCTTATGCCACCGCCTAAAACCATCACCC
>CAZHXC010000524.1:288-881 GCA_964536145.1 uncultured Spirochaetales bacterium
TACCGGCATCGGGTCAATGAGATTGCGCTCGAAGCCGAGATCCCCGGCGGGCAGACCCAACGCCAGCGCCAGAAGCTGGGTAAAATAGACCACTGGAATCGCGGCAAAACCCCGCTCACCCTCGGCTATTACGGGCTGGCGGTCATCTAAGTTGAACTGGCAGAGCGGACAGGTGGTGATCACCAGGTCCGCGCCGCAGCTAATTGCACTTTTCAAGATATCCCGCGAACAGCGGGTGGCGACATCCATCGAATGCACCGTTTGAAAGGCGCCACAACATTCGATTTTGAAGGGGAAATCCACGGGCTCGGCGCCCAACGCACGGACGAAATCTTCGAAGATTGTGGGGTTCTCCATCCTGTCCAGGCCAATCTCCTGTACCGGACGTAGGAGCAGACAGCCGTAGTAGCAGGCCACTTTGAGCCCTTCGAGTGGGTTGCTCACTTTCTCACGTAATGTGTCAAAACCGATATCATCCCGGAGCAGTTGCAGGTAATGCATTACTTCGGTCTCGCCGTGATAGTCCCGCTCGATAAAATCGGTTACCTTATCCCTCCGCTCCTCATCGGTGCGCATGACGTGGTTCGTCCGTT
>CAZHXC010000524.1:891-2648 GCA_964536145.1 uncultured Spirochaetales bacterium
TCAGTACGTTGAAGCACACCGAGCAGAGCGCCACAAGCTTATCTCCCTGCTTTTTGGTGTCGGCGAGTATACGCGTCGGTGCGGAGAGGGCGATGTGATGATCGTTCACCAGCGGAAAGGTGGCGCCGCAGCAGGTCCAGTCCGGCAACTCATCGAGCTCGATTCCGAGGCGCCGGCTGCACTCCCGGGCGGCGTCATCGAGCTTTTTTGCTTTTGTATAGAGCGTGCATCCGGGGAAATAAGGGTATTTCATCTTCATTCCTTACGCTACAGAGGCAGGAACTTTCTGTATGCGCTGATCATCGCTATCTGGGGTGCGCGTTCGAGGTACTCTTCGGAAAAATCGGTCACATCGATCCGGGGTTTGGCGCCGACTTCTCGCAAATACAATACCCTGAGGGCTTCCATAATCTTGGAAATATCGACACCCTTTGGACAGCGGGCATGACACATCGTGCATGCGGCGCAGACCCACATGGACTTGCATGCTTTGACTTCTTCCTCGAGACCGAGCTGCAGGTAGCGCACGACCTGGTTCGGCAGCAGGTCCATTTCCTCAACCGAAGGGCATCCCGCGGAACAGTTGCCGCACTGGTAGCAGTTGAAGAAGTTCTCACCGCTTATTTCCGCCGCCTTTTTGACGTATTCACTCTTCAATCGATGTTGCGATATATGGTTTTTCATTGAGTTCAAACAAACCCTCTTGAGAAGCTTTATCAATTCCGCGCAGCGCGACCGCAACGCCCCGTTAACATCCGGTTCGAATCATAGCAGCAACCATTATTTTTGTACAACAGGGCATCAGAAGCTCTCCTCCATACCTGCATTCCCGGCCGCTTTAACCAGAGATCCAATCACGGAGCATTTATTACTGTAAAAGTAAGGTAACAATACTCAGCTTCACGTTGCCTGTCAAGCCAACGAATCCGGAGGGAGGCGCTTGACACAAACGAGAAATAGTCATACAATAGTCACATGGAGACTATATCTATCTCGAAATTGAAGGCACATTTGAGTGCGGAGCTCAAAAAGGTGCGTAACGGCACACGCATAACGGTACTGGACCACAATCATCCGGTGGCTGAGCTGGTTCCCGTGAAATCGGAAACTCTCTATGCGCGTGAAGCCCAAAGCAAATACGATTACAGGGCTTTAGAGCCGCTGGTTACGAAGGATCCCGTCGACATACTCAAAGAGGAACGTTCGGACCGATGGTAGGATATCTGGACTCATCAGTTCTCTTGCGCTACATCCTCCTTGGTGATCCAGGCATACATCATGTGCTTACATGCGAGCGGGTAATTTCCAGCGAATTGCTGGAGATTGAGTGCAAACGGGTGTTTCACCGATATAGACTGCAAGGGGATTTGGACGACCCGGGTTTCTTGGAGGCGGCTCAGAGGCTCGAGTCAGTACTGTCCGGAGTGTCGTTGCTGTCGCTTTCACCGCGGATCAAAAAGCGATCTGCTGAAGCATTTCCGGTCCAGATAACGACCCTTGACGCTCTGCATCTCTCATCGGCGTTGGTCTTTATGGAAGCCGGGGTGTCCGAGACCTTGCTGTTGTTTTCCTATGATAACCGGCTGAACCGGTGCGCCCGGGCAGTAGGAATCGACGCTCCCTTCGCGGACTCCACATAACCGGTGCATCCCTCCAAATGGGCATGTCCGCCGGAATCCGGTGCTGCTTACTCTATCCCCGGAAGTGGCCGGATCGCTCTCCGGTCCAGGAATCGCGCATTCTTTCCTTCGTACGAG
>CAZHXC010000525.1:0-2646 GCA_964536145.1 uncultured Spirochaetales bacterium
CCCGCCACATCGAGGTTGTTGAGCGAGTCCAGCAGGGCATACTTCCTTCCTGCCCGTGGCGAATGACGTCCTTGTAACTGCTCATCGAGCTTTCGCGAAACTCCGGCGCCGGCGCAGTCCCGTATTATCTCCACACGCAGGTGTTGCAGCAGATGGTCGTAGGTATTGCCGGAGCTTTGAACCGTGCTGATTCCGACGGTAACCAGTGCCTCACCATCCGCGTTGAAACCTGCAAGCGAAGCGGTGAACAGATCTTTTTCAGCGGTATGGGGCCGGGCCCGCGGAAAGAACTTTGCCGATTTAAACTCGGCGAGTTGTTCTTCGAGCCTGTTTTTGCGCGCCAAAAGCTGCGGTTCTCCGGGGTTTTCCTCGAGCTTTTTTTTAACCGCAGGAAGTATCTCATCCTCGATCAGCACTATCGCCTGAGATAGAGGTAGCACCATCCTGTCGGAAAGCAGAATGTCCTCGTCTCCCTCGGGTATCTCGTACCGGGCGAGATGATCCTCCTTCACGGATCGCTCACCGGTCAGTTGATGCTGACCGCCGGTGTACTTGAAAAGGGCCTTGCGCAACGCAGAGGACACCTTTCGTACCAGCAGCCGCCTGGTGTCTCCTACCTCGAAAAGCGCGGCGCCGCCTAAGAGCACGAGCCGCTGGAGTTTTTCGCGTATTTCGGCCATCTCCGGTGCGTCTGTGATCTCGTCTTTCTGATCGAGACTGATGTTTTCGTTGTGCAAAGAATCGGTCTGCATCAGCGCCTCACGCCCCTGCGTTCCGGCCAGTTTCACCCGTTCTTCACTATCCCGGGAATCCGGATGGTTGAAGAGAAGCAGCGCGGCATCAAGTTTGGCCTGTATCAATTCGAAGTAATCGCCAAGATCTTTCAGCCCGCCATAGAGGAGGTTGTCAGTATCGATACGCTCCTCGAGTTCCCTGATTCGCGTGAATACTGGAACGCTCTCCTCACGCCAGGAACCGGACTTTGATAGCTCATTATTCATCAAGGTCTTCTTCGTCCTCTTCCATCTCTTCCGGTGGTGTATAGCTATCATCGGGGAGTACGAGCAGAGTTTCGTTGGGATAGAGGGTTTCACGGCGTTCGACGAGTGAATCGATGAGATTAGTGATCGACTTTCTGCCTTCCTCGTTTCCCTCAACGAGTGGTTGCAGAAAACTGTCTATAAGCTCACCGCGCCGCTCCTCGGGCGCCAGGCTGAGGTTCCATGCAAACACCGCTATGCTGTATCGTGTTGTGACGCTCTCAAAAAGCCCCTCCAACGGCGCGGCAAACTCGGCAATCATATCCCTGGCTTGCGGATACTCCCGCAGAGGATATGAACCGCTGTTGTCTTTGAGCAGAAATCGGTTGAGAACCCGGTTCACCTCACGTCTTTTCTTCTTGTCTCCAGTACCCACATACGCTCCTTATTAACTGTTTTGGGCTGCCTAACGGCTATGTGACG
Organism: uncultured Spirochaetales bacterium; assembly: GCA_964536145.1. GTDB lineage: Bacteria > Spirochaetota > Spirochaetia > ARS1246 > ARS1246 > JAFGHN01. The sequence continues at coordinate 1,464 of CAZHXC010000525.1, forward strand.
GCAGCCTCCGGCTGCACTTTCTCAGAATATTCCCGCCAACGGGGTAAACAGACCCAGCACGATAACGACGAGCCAGGTGAGGACCGCTATTCTTCCAAGCCGGCGATGCATAATCCGCAGTTCTTTCTTGTGGTGCCTCCTGCGCAAGAAGCCATAAGCGGCTATGATTGCAAGCACCATCAACCCAAAGGAGACTACCGCCACGATTGAGTGCGCCACCCGCAGATGTATCCCGGTTGTAATTTCAACCATGATAACCGCCACAATGACGCCAAGAGTCGCCGAGACCGCGGAGCCCCACTGGATTCTCTTGTGCCACTGAAACCAATGTTTGACGTTTCCCTTTCCGTATCTTGCAAGCAGACTGGCCCCAAGCATCCCTGCCCCCGCAAGACTCATCAGTGCGATGTGTACCGGAAGGAGCTCGCGCAATCCGATCTCACGACCGTCCTGTGCGAATAGCGGAACTGCTGCCGCAAAAAACACAATCAGCCCAATCGCGAAAAAAGTGACCTTTTTCATTCCTGGCAACTCCTTGAAAGTTGGCTATAATATTCCATCGTATTCATTTCGAAGTCAAATAATCCACGGGAAAATCGTCCTATGCTGAAGATCATTCCAGTGACCGCCGCAATTATCGTCAAGAATAATCACGTACTCGTGGCCAAACGGCCCGGCCATGGCCACCTTGCCGGGCTATGGGAGTTTCCCGGAGGGAAAGTTGAAGACGGCGAAAGTCCTCTGCAATGCCTGAAGCGCGAGCTTGCCGAAGAGCTGCAAATCTACGTTTATGATCGAACGACAGCTTTTTTCGATTTATCGTTCTACGAGTACGGCATGAAACGCGTGCTCCTCATCGGGATGACCGTTAATGATTTTGAAGGGGTCATCACACCGGTGGAACACGCCGCGGTCAGATGGGTGAAGAGAGAGGATATCGGATCGGTACGCCTTGCACCCGCCGACGTGCCGCTCGCGAGGAAGCTCCTGAAATACGGCAAGGCATAACGCCTAGCCGTGCGTCCGCGCGCGCGTTAACAGCCGGGGGCGGCCGTCTTACGGGCGGAGACGCCGCGTTATTCTGAAACCGGCAGCCGCACCCGCCGGTTGACGAGTCGTTCAAACATGTACGCCGGAACGGGTCCGCTGAAATAGTAGCCCTGCATATAGACCGGTTTCAGCC
>CAZHXC010000526.1:0-2641 GCA_964536145.1 uncultured Spirochaetales bacterium
TTTTTTGATCTTTTGAAACACCTCATTGTTCCGGTGATAGTTCTCGCCACGGCGGCGATGGCTCAACTGACTCGTCTGATGCGCGCGAACATGCTCGAAATAATGGGGCAGCAATATGTAACCACAGCGAGGGCAAAGGGCCTGCGGGAACGGATCGTCGTGTATAAACACGCCTTGAGAAACGCGATAAATCCGATGATCACGATCTTCGGCTACCAGCTGGGGTTTATTCTTTCCGGGGCTGCCCTTACGGAGGCGGTGCTTTCCTGGCCGGGATTGGGCAAACTGATACTTGCCGCGACAATCGCACAGGACCTCTACCTTGTGGTGGGAAGCCTGATCTACACGGTCATCCTGATCGTAGTCGGCAATTTGATTGCCGATATCATTTTGGCACTCATAGATCCTCGGGTGCGTATGAGCTAATGAGCAAAGAAGACGTGAACACTCACAATGATCTGAACAAACCGCCGGATCCCGTCGAGACCGAAGAGAGCAAACGCGGGAAACGTAACAAGAGTGAATCCCTCACCGGGGTCTACATCAGGCGCTTCAAGAAACACAACTTGGGGAAAGTTGGCGCCGGCATGCTTGTTGTCCTCTATTTCTTGGCTCTATTTGCCGGGTTTCTCTCTCCTTATACCATGACCTGGACCGACAAACGTAAATCCTTTCATCCTCCATCCTCCATAAAGCTCTTTTACCAGGAGGACGGACGTCGCCTGTTCAAGCCCTACGTACATGAGATGATCATCCGGAACGTAGCGTTCAAACGATACGCCGTGGTACCGGAATACACCGTCAGAGCTCAATCGGTTGAGTATGCCGCCGGCTTCGACGAGCTCCGGGTTGTGGCGGAAGAGGAGACCTCTGAAGCAAGAAAGCGAACCATCATCAGCGAGTTTTCCCGAAAGTACCGGTTCTCCCAGGATTCGGAGACCGCCGAACAATTGTCCGCCGAAATCGACCGGCTCGAAGCCACGGACAGGACAGACATCACCATACAAACGACTCTCGAACTTGATGACCAGGCAGGTGGCACAAGAGAGCTCGATGTCCTGCTCGTAAAAGGAAACAAGAACTTCCTCCGTTTCTTCTTCAAGGGTGCTCCCTACAGGTTCTGGAATATGTTTACCACCAAGATTCACTTCTTTGGTTCTCCTACCGGCGGGTACTTCCTGCTTGGAGCGGACCAGCTTGGCAGGGATGTACTCTCCCGGCTCCTCTACGGTAGCAGGATTTCTCTTTCGGTAGGACTGATCGGAATTATCATATCGTTTTTCATCGGTGTCATACTCGGAGGAGTCGCCGGCTATTTTGGCGGTATCGTAGACGTCCTGCTCATGCGGCTGTGCGAGATCATCCTCTCCTTTCCGTCGCTCATCTTGTTGTTCGCGCTGCGCGCAACGTTCCCGCCAAACCTGAATTCAATCCAGGTGTATCTGCTCATCATACTCATTCTCTCGCTTATCGGATGGGCGGCGCTGGCGCGTATTATCCGAGGCATGGTCCTGAGTCTGAAGAACGAAGAGTTTGTTTTGAGCGCCCGTGCGATGGGCCTTTCTCATTTTAAGATTATCTCCAAACACGTCCTGCGAAATACGGTATCATTCCTGATCATACAAGCCACTATCACCATCCCAAACTACATCCTCGGGGAATCGGCGCTGAGCTTACTCGGGCTTGGAATAACGGACCCGCAGTCGAGTTGGGGACTCATGCTCTCGGCAGCCCGCAAGACCCGTTTTGTGGAAGATTTTCCCTGGCTGCTCATTCCCGGGTTTTTTATCTTTATCGCGATCATGGCATGGAACTTTTTTGGCGATGGGATCCGTGACGCGGTGGACCCGCACAGCAGACATTGATTGAGACGGAGGACGCACATTGAGTCACCTGCTTGAAATACAGAAACTGAAGACATATTTCCACATGCACGATCATGTAGTGCGGGCGGTTGACGGTGTTGACCTGACTGTAGACCGCGGAGAGAATCTCGGCGTTGTCGGTGAATCCGGTTGCGGGAAGTCCGTCATGATGCTCTCAACGATGCGGCTCATCTCCGATCCTCCCGGCAGGATTGAATCCGGGAAAATTCTCCTCGAAGGTGAGGATATTGTAACGGCTTCCACTGAGCGTATGCATCAGATCCGGGGCAATCATATTTCAATGATCTTTCAGGAACCGATGACATCCCTCAACCCCCTGTACAGCATCGGCGATCAGATATCCGAACCGTTGATTCTCCACCGCGGGATGAACAAGCAGGAAGCCCTTGATGAGTGTGTACACCTGCTCGAGACGGTAGGCATACCTGGACCTTCCGAGCGTGTGCATGAGTATCCGTTTCAGCTGAGCGGGGGCCTTAGGCAACGCGTCATGATAGCCATGGCCCTTGCCTGTGAGCCCGCGGTTCTCATTGCGGACGAACCCACGACGGCCTTGGACGTTACAATCCAGGCACAGATACTCAGGCTGATGCGTGCGCTCAAGGAGAAGACAAACTCGGCGGTTATCTTTATAACCCATGATTTGGCGGTTATAGCGAGTTTTGCAGACAGAGTGCTGGTTATGTACGCGGGCGTTGCGGTCGAAATGGCGGATGTGCGCACGCTGTTCAAGGAACCGTTGCATCCATATACCC
>CAZHXC010000527.1:0-2634 GCA_964536145.1 uncultured Spirochaetales bacterium
CGGGCGGTCCTATGAAAGAGATAGTCGTTATTTCAGGAAAGGGCGGAACGGGGAAAACCTCGATTACCGCTTCGTTTGCCTTGATAGCCGGAAACGGGATAGTGGTTGCAGATTGTGATGTGGACGCCGCCGACATGCACCTGTTGATGGACCCGGATTTTGCCGATGCAACAGATTTCACGAGCGGCGAACTGGCGGTAATCGATCAGGACCGCTGTAGCCGCTGCGGAAAATGCGCAAGGATTTGCAGATTCAACGCGATAGATATGGTTGACGGCCGGTACGGTATAGATCCGGCAAGTTGCGAAGGTTGCGCTTACTGTTCGAGAGTGTGCCCCGAGTCTGCAATAACCATGGAGCCGCGGCACGCCGGGAAACTATACATCTCCACCACAAAGGCCGACGGGCCGATGGTGCATGCAGCATTAGCTACAAACGCAGAGAACTCAGGACGGCTCGTGGCACATGTGAAAAACGAGGCAAAACGAATTGCCGGAGAGAGCGGCCGGGAAATTGTGCTGGTTGACGGTTCGCCGGGAATCGGTTGCCCCGTAGTCTCTTCGCTGTCCGGAGCCGACTACATCGTCATTGTGACCGAACCGACGGTATCAGGCTTTCATGATCTGAAGAGAATCAATGAACTACGCAATATGTTCCACATTTCGGCTGGGTGCATCATCAATAAATCGGATTTGAACCGGGAAATTGCCGAGAAGATTTCCAGATATCTGAAACAGGAGAATATCGGTCTCATCGGTACTATCCCCTATGATGAAAACTTTACAAAGGCAATGATACACGGGAAGGCTATCGTCGAATATGAGGGGAGCGAGGCGGCTCAATGGCTTGCCGATTACTGGAGAGACATAACAGAGGAACTGCAAAAGAAGGAGGCATTACAATGAGAATAGCATTTTCGTCAAAGGGCGACAGCATGGATGCGATGGTCGATCCGCGCTTTGGCAGGGCGGCTTATCTGGTTGTTCTTGATGAGGAGAGTAAGGATATATCAAGCTATGACAACCGGTCGATAGACACCGTAGCCCATGGAGCCGGGCCGCAAACCGCGCAAAAGCTCCTGGAGATGGAGCCCGATGTATTTATTACGGGTAACGGTCCGGGGGGAAACGCCACCGCTGTGATGCAGAGAACAAATGTGAAGATATATGTCGACGCCTCCGGGATGACCCTTCAGGAGGCATACGACGCCTGGAAGCGGGGTGCGCTCAAAGAGCTGTAGATTTGCAGATGACCGGCCAACTCGATTATAGTACAGGTATGAAGATGCATATCGAGTCGAGTGGTCGGAGCATACAATGAAGTGTATTTCAATTCTCATGTGCTCACTTGTTTTGTACGGGTGCGCATCTGCGCCATCCGGCACAAAGGACAGAATCGAAACAATAGACGAACGTGACATGATTCTCACGCGCTTTGAATCTTTTGATGAAGAACCACTGTCAATTGAGGTTTCCGATTTCTCCGACAAAGGAGGTGCGGGGATTGCCTCTACTTCCGCCGCCACATCCCTGATTGCGGAAGGTGAACGCCTTTGTCTCCTGTTCAAGACGGATACGACATTGAGTTTTGCCGATGCGTGCGATGCGGGTCCGGACGACTGGTTTAACTACTATCTGACAATTGACACTCAGCGTTCGCCCTCCGGCTATGACGGCGTAGCGCTCGAACTCAAAGCCCGCCACTTTAACTATCTCGAGCTCGTGATAAAGGATGAACGCCGAGACGGCCTTTTTCTCGCGCGGGCGCCTGTATTTCTCAATGAGAATGAGTGGCAGCAGGTGCGCATCCCCTTTGACAATTTCGTGTCGGATGAAAAGAACAAAGCTATCGACATGCGTCGGCCTCTCGTGCTCGAAATCACCATACCGTACGATCAAAACCTCTATCTTGGCCATTTCGAGCCGGGCGGCGCCGGAGCCGAGCTCCTGCTGGACAATCTCGCGTTCTTTCGTATGAAAGAACCTGCTGTTCAGAAGACGGATCCTGCCGCAGGCGTGATAGAAGATTTCGAGGACTCAGTAGCTGACATTTCGTTTTACGGAGAGCTTGCGGAGACCGTGTTCTACGTTGACTACTCAGAATCGGACATCGGTGAATGTAGGATCACACCGGGGGTTGAAAACCACAGCCTCGTCATGGAGAAGTTTCAGGAACAGGACGAAACGTTTTTCAGGGTCAGAGGAGATGTTTCGATAACGCCGGATTTTGCGGCTTACCTGGACGAGGAGCGGTCATTCTATCTTTTCGTCCGCGGACAAATAGCGGCCCCGGAGGAATGGGAAGGATTTTGTCTTTCGGTTCGTTCCGATGTACTCCGCGAATGCCAGGCTGACTTCATCGACATCTACACCGGATCCTTCTACGCCGCGAGTTTTCCTACGTCTCCGGTATGGCAGGAGGTGAGGCTTTCTACAGAGAGCCTGGAGGGGGATGAGGGCACACTGGCTGAAGCGGGATTTGGCAGCGGTTCTTTTATGATCATAGTCTCAGGAGAAATACCACCACAGGCGCTCCGGGGATCCATCGAGAGCGGCACTTTTACCTTCTATATGGACCTGGACGACATCGGGTTTTTTTAGAGCGGATCGCGGCGGCGCGGCCGATCTTCTCCAC
>CAZHXC010000528.1:0-1973 GCA_964536145.1 uncultured Spirochaetales bacterium
CCACATAGCCTTGGTACTCCGCATCGAGCCTCTCCAATATCCTTCTTTCCTCCTCAGGCCGGGCCAAATCACGGGCCTCCTGAAGCCGCTTTTTGAACTCCCGGCGTCGCTCTTTCAACTGCCCAAGCCACCCGGTTTCACCGGTGATAAAATAATAGGAAACAAAACCTTTTTGCCTTGCCAGTTCGTTTACCAAACCTTCAGCCCGCTCCAGGGCGTCCACATCGTTGAACGGAAGGATGGTGATGAGCTCGTTGTTCGCCGGAGGTATGCCCGCAGAATCAGGTACCGGTCGTGGGCTGTCCGCGGGCCCTGCTTCCTCGAGTGAGGGCCAGTGGCTGTATCCGGCGGTGTCGTTGACGCCGTGGTAGTGTCCCTCGAACTTGATCACACCCCACCTGCCGGTATACGCCCGCGCGATGCGCAACGCATGCCAGGTGGTTTCTGTACCCGAACAGGCATAACGCACCATCTCAGCACCGGGAAACAGATCAAGCAGCTTCTCGGCGACCCGGATCTGGGTCTCGGTCTCACAGGAGAGAAGCACCCCTCTCTGCATCGCCTCACTCACCGCCGCGACAATCGCCGGGTGACCGTGCCCGAGCAGGCTTGCTCCATGAGAGATGCAGTAATCGATAAGCCGGTGTGAGTCCACGTCATACAGATAGGCGCCCTCCCCCCGCTCGATAAAAAGCGGGTGACCGAGCGCACGGTTTATCCGCACCGCGGCGTTAACCCCGCCGGGCATCACATCTTTTGCACGCTCGTACAGCTTGAGACTCTCAGCAAACCGGATTTCTGAACTTGCCATCTGTTTCCTCCAACTCGTCAATATCGATTATCGATTATTTTTGTGGCTGGCAACCCCCTCACCGCCGGTCGGGCTCACCATGCCGGCGGCGGCCGGCCAGGTCTGCCCGAATCACCCCGCAGGCTCCGATCAACCAGACTCATCACCGAGGCTACGGCCAACCAACCTCCGGATCAAGCGGGAAGATCGGCCGGGTGACCTGCTTCCAGGGGAGTGACACCAGATCAGGGGATGCCGCACCCGGCGCCGAGATGATCATCACTTCATCCGCTATATCCGCATAGGCGGCACGAAAGGCCATCGGTGATTTCACCTGCACCATGCGGGCATCATCGGGCTCTTCCCCGAGACTCCTGTAGAGCTCGGGATCCCACTGAGAAACCGCATGTTCCATCACTACCAGATGTATTCCTCCGGAGACGATAACCACCGCCCTTCCCATGTGCTGTACCACGCCGTGCATCCCGGGGCCTTTATGGCGGAAATCTCCGTCGGAAATGATCCTGACTCTTACCCGCAATGTCACCGGTCTGAAATACTCGGGCGCCAATTTGCCTCCTACGTTTACGGTAATCGTCGCGCCCACACCGGCTTCGACTGCCTGATCCACCACATCGGGATCGACAATATTAAGGAGCGCCACCGGCTCAAACGGACCGGCCCTGAGTAACGCCTCTAGAATCGCGGTGCTGTCTCCGGTGGAGCCTGAGGTTGTGGAGTCGGCGGAATCACAGAGAACAACGGTGCCCTCTGTGCGTTCGAGCGCCCGGCGCACCGCCTCATCCGGAGAAATGAGGTCGGCAACAAATCGTTGTCTTCTTTCCCAAAACATCCGGGCAAGCTCATTCGCCCCTTCCCGCGCCGCCTGCGGTGCGTTGTCGGTTATCACCAACACCGAGCCGGCCATCTGTGCTGTATCCAGCCACGGCTGCGTCGGATAGACACTTCCGTGGAGAATTGTCCCTTGAGATTCCATTTCCTGTGCGCGACGGATTACATCCGCCAGAGGACCGTAGTTGTGGGTCGAGTTCTCAGGCGGGAGAATCATGGGAAGCCGCACCAGCGCCGTTGCCGGTGAGATTTCGCCCCGGATGGATCCTAAGAGCAGTTGCGCGGCCCGGATCCCCGCCTGATACATATCCACATGCGGGGCCGTCTGATA
>CAZHXC010000528.1:1983-2608 GCA_964536145.1 uncultured Spirochaetales bacterium
CCCGTCGCCTGTTCCACCATGAGATCCGTCACATTTGCATGAAGATCGAGAGTTCCGATGATCGGCCGGCCGGGTCCTGACGACTCGCGCACGCGCCGCAGCACCTCACCGGTGGCATCAGGGGTCTTCTCCGCCATCATCGCTCCGTGGAGTACCAGCAACACGCCGTCAACCGGCATCGCGGCTTCAAGGCGCGATACGAGCTCATCGGTTAAACTTTCAAAGACGTCCTGAATCAACGGCCCGCCGGACATGGCGCGTGCGGCCAGGAGCGGCGCCACCTCACAGCCCGGCTCTGTGTCGAGCACGCTCATGGCGCCGGACAGTTCGGTCTTTTCAAGAGCCCAGCCTTCCAGCATTTCCTCACCGCGCCTAAGTTGCCGCCCGGCAAAATCATCCCACCCCGTTGCATGAGCAGAAAAACTGTTTGCCTCATGCCCGAAAACACCTATCGCTATACGCATATCATACCTCTACACGCCGTTCACACTCGCCCAGGCCCGGACCGCCCACTTGTGTCCAAATCATATCCGGCCTATAGTTTTCTCAGTAAGGGGGATCAGATGAAAATTACAGGGGTAGAGTTTTTTCGGTTCTCTGCAAAACATTTCAACGCCTCCCGGAA
>CAZHXC010000529.1:0-2602 GCA_964536145.1 uncultured Spirochaetales bacterium
CATGGGAGCGCATGCTCAAGTCGATTGCCCTCTACCGGGACGGGTCAAAGTTGAGCCAGCCGCTGAGCTCGTTGACACCCGGGAGCGATGCGATTGCAGACGCGATACTCCATGCCGCCGCATCACCTGCCGAGGAAGAACCCGAGGTAACACAGGGACAAACGGAGTTGGAACAGAGGAAGCGTATCCGCCTGCCCGACAGGAGGAGCGGCTACACGCAGAAGGCGAAAATCGGCAACCACAGTCTCTTTTTGAGAACCGGCGAGTATCAAGACGGCAAGCTCGGTGAGATCTTTCTCGACATGCACAAAGAGGGCGCGGCCTATCGTTCGCTTCTCAACAGTTTTGCTATCGCCGTTTCTCTCGGGCTGCAGTACGGTGTCCCCCTCGAGGAATATGTGGATGCATTTACCTTTACCCGGTTTGAGCCGAACGGAATTGTCCGTGGCCACGATCGGATCAAGATGACTACATCAGTGCTGGATTTCATTTTTCGCGATCTCGCGCTTTCCTACCTGGACCGGACGGATCTGGCTCAAGTGAAGCCGCGGAATCCGCTATCAACCTCAACCCTTGGTGAGCAGTTTGCGGAAAACGGTGGAGTTCCGAACGGCCCCGCCCCGAACGGCGGGGCAAAGGCGCAGAAGAAGAGCCAGGCGGCGCGAGGTTCTGCCGAGCGAATGCCCGCCTCGCAACTCAACGCGGTCAAGAACGCGAAAGTTCGGGGCTACGAGGGTGATCCATGTCCAGAGTGCGGGCATTTCACCCTGGTACGGAACGGGACGTGCCTCAAATGTGAGACCTGCGGTTCAACGACGGGCTGTTCCTAGAGCTGTTTACAGGCGCTTTACAGAGCTCGTTATTTTTGTTATTTTTGCTTTCCACGTAAGAGGTTTTTAGTGATCCGAAAATTGTGGTAATGGCACGAGACGCACCTGTGAAGCACGAAAAGGTGTGTTTGCCCGCCGATTTGCGTCCTTACGTGGGGCTGACGGTGGTTTTCCACAATTTTCGGATCACTATATAAGAGATTAACGCTGTAAGGAAGTAGAAATGGCAAGGCGATGCGAAATATGCGGGAAGGGAACGGTAACCGGGAACAATGTCAGTCATGCCCATAACAAGACAAGACGGGTTTGGAAGCCGAATATCATAAAAGTCAAAGCAAACGTGAACGGCAGCGTAAAAACCATCAAAGTGTGCGCCTCTTGCTTGAGAAGCGGCAAGGTAGAAAAGGTATAGGCGCACATCGAAAAAACCGCTGACCACTCAAGGGTGGTCAGGCGGGATGCCAACGCAGTGTAGATAACGAAAGCTCACCAACTCACATCTATCTCAAGACCATCATAGGCCGGCAGTATTTGTCTCTTCTCATTGTTACAATACTCCAGCTCTTTGGTGAGTTGCTTGTGGCTTACCTCGTGACAGAGATGTGTAAGCCACACCTCCTTTGCTTCAATCCTGCCGGCCGTTTCAACGGCCTCGTCGATATTGAAGTGGGTGGGATGCGGTCTGTAGCGGAGCGCGTTGATTACCAGATGGCTGACTCCGTCGAGCAACCCCAAAGAGCTATCAGGCACGCGACTGCAGTCGGTGATGTATGCAAAGGGTCCTATTCTGTAGCCGAATATCGGCAAATTGCCATGCTTTACCGGTATCGGCACAATCGACAAACCACCGATGGATAGCTTGCTGCCGTGATGGTCCCGTAATCTGAGATTGGGTTTCCCGCCGCCAAACTTGAGCGGCGTAAACACGTAGTCAAATCGTTTACGGATTTCGTCGATGGTGTTTGTCGAACCGTACACCGTAATAGTCTGCTCAAAGGTCAGGGAACGGGTATCGTCAAGACCGTGCAGGTGGTCCGCGTGAGCGTGGGTCATCAGAATCCCATCGAGATGCCGGATGCCGGCGCGGAGAGCCTGAAATCTGAAATCCGTGCTCGTGTCCACCAGCACCACCGTATTTTCGTGTTCGATGAGAATGGAAGAGCGCGTTCTCTTGTCATGCGGATCGGTTGACCTGCATACCTCGCAGCTGCACCCGATCATTGGGACTCCGTGAGATGTTCCCGAACCTAAGATGTGTACCCTCATGCGGGTTCACTATACCGGGTCATCGTTTTCAGTCAACCGTGGGGGAGCCTGAAGACGCTGCTCCGCGTCAGGCTCAATTTGCGTTTCCAGGGTCCTTTTGTCGGCAGTACCAGATATCCGGCGGCTCGCGCCGCTCCAATCGCATCTTCGGTCTCCCTGATGGTCCAATCCAAAAGGCTCCCGTATCCTCGTATTCTCCATAGCGACTTGTCGATTATCTGCCGGCTTTTTGCTCCGCAGAGGATTTCCGCCGCTTCGATGACCGTGAAACGCCGGGGATAGCGAGCGATGAGTCTGAGTATCTGTTCAAATCCCGGAAGTCCCGTTTCGATCTTCCCCGAGCAGACATCGCAGCCGAAACAAACCTCCGGCTCCGCGGACAGGAGTGCGAGTAGGTATTCCCTTCTGCAAACCTTTCTGCTGAGCGCATAGCGTACCATGGCTTGATATCGGTCGAGCTCGATCGGCATCTGGTGAGCTCGATTGGACGGATCTTCGCCAATGGT
>CAZHXC010000530.1:0-2586 GCA_964536145.1 uncultured Spirochaetales bacterium
TCGAAAACTGGGAAGTCAATCTTGCTTCGTCGTCCCAGACTGTGAACAACATGACGAAATCGATGACAAAAGCGGTCCCCGTTAACGAGGATGCCGCGCAGTTTGCCGGTGAAACCATTCTTGGTGTGCGTGTGCATTTCCCGGAGGATCATTTTAATTCGTACGCCATCGTAACGCCACCGTATGAAATTCCGGCGTATATGCGGAGAACGGTTCTACAGGACGACGGTACCCTTGTTGAAGACGAAACCGACCTCCGGGGCTCAAAGTTCGATGGATATGGTGTCGTGAAGAATGTCGGTGTCGTGAAATCGATCTCTGCAAATGTATACGGCAGCAACTTTCCAAACGGATTCGGCATTATTCTAAAAGACCAGAATAACGACGAGCAGCAGATCTTTATGAGCTACCTCGATTTTTCCGGTTGGAGGACCATCACCTGGAACAACCCCAACTACATCGATGAGGTTCGTGACCGTGAGCTCAGGCAATATCCCCTCTACCCGAGATCGGAACCGATGAGGAAGCTCGTGGGGTTGGTGTTCTACAAAGACGCTGCCCAGCAGGGCGGTAACTTCATCTCCTATGTCAAGGATATCACCATTACCTATGACAAGGCCCTCCTTGAGACCGCAAGGGACATCAACGAGGAAGAAGTATGGGGCATTCTGCAGGAGAGAGAAGAGGCGAGAAGGACTTACGAGTTCAGCCGGTTAGGAAACCTGCAGGTACTCAGGTATCTTGAACAGCAGAAGATGCATCGGGAAGAGCCCGAGGACGGAAACGAGCAATAGAGCTGCGGCCACTTTTTAGAGAATCGTAATCCGGCCACCTGACCACCCAAATCGCGTGGTCAGGTAGCCGTTTTTTTTTGTAAAGAAAGGAGAAAAGCGTAGAATGAGTACGCACAGCTACAGGTCAGCAAAGGCGATCTTTAGCGGATCCGGCAGTGTACAAGAGGCCGGAAATGCGCTCGCTGAAATGGGCGTAAAAAAGCCCGTGATCGTTTGTGATGAAGGGATCGAGAAGGCCGGGCTAACTGCCATTGTGGCCGATGTTGTAAAAGGCGAGGGCCTTTCGGTTGACGTAATAGCGAACGCTGAACCGGAGCCGAGGGCTTCCGTCATAAACTCGATTGTTCCGGCTATTCGTGACGGTGGGTTTGACGGGATAATCGGGCTTGGCGGAGGAAGCTCGCTTGACAGCGCAAAGCTTCTCGCCGTGCTCGGGACCGCGGATGTGGACCCAGCAAAGCCGACCGACGTGAGGGATTTTCTGGGGACGGACCTCATCCCAAAGCCCGGTCTGCCGACGCTGATGCTGCCGACCACCGCCGGTACCGGATCAGAAGTAACACCAAATGCTATTGTTTCACTTCCGGATGAAGGCAGGAAAGTAGGGGCGGTGAGCCGCTATCTTGTTCCGGACATCGCCATTCTTGACCCGGAGCTCACCGTCGGGCTTCCTCCGGCTGTCACCGCCGCGACCGGACTCGATGCGTTGATCCACTGTCTTGAGTCATATATCAGCAAGAAAGCGAATACTTTGAGCGATGGTTATTCGCTTCAGGGGCTTGCGCTCATAGCGTCTTCTCTGCAGGAAGCGTATCATAACGGCAACAATGTCGACGCAAGAGAGAGGATGATCATAGGAGCGTGTTACGGTGGAATGGCGCTTACCGCATCCGGGACGGCCGCTGTACACGCATTGGCCTATTCGATAGGTGCGAAGTACCATATTGCTCACGGTGTTGCAAACTCAATGCTTCTCGTGCCTGTACTTGAACGGTCGCTCGAGATGTGTGAAGAGCGGGTTGCCGAAATTGGTGTTGCGATGGGGTTACAGGCCGATGCAAAGGCGGTCCTCGAGTATCTGCGAAATCTCTGTGAGGAACTCGACATACCGCAGTCTCTCGAGACATACGGATACAAAGAGGAAGATCTCGATGAGCTGGTAACAGCGGCGAGCAAAGTGACAAGGCTGTTAGACAACAACCCAAAACCTTTTAGCTTAGACGATATACGCGAAGTTTTTATTTCAATTAGTGGTAAATGATAGAAGGAGCAGTACGTGAAAAGACCTCTGATAGGCATCAGCGTCGGTGATCCTGCGGGAATCGGTCCTGAAATAACGGCAAAGACCTTGAATCTCGAACATGTGTATGAGAGCTGCAGACCTCTTGTTGTCTGTGATCTGAAAGTAATGGAGGAGGCGGTCAGGTTTTCTGGACTCGATCTAAAAACCCGGGCCGTCGCTTCCCCTGCTGAAGGCGTATACGAGCACGGGACTCTGGGCGTTAATGGCGGCTACTTTTATTCTTGCCACTACCCATACTGTATCACCGGACCACTGGTTTCCCTTTGTGATGGTGGGGAGGGCAAACAAGTGGAAAACCTCCTGGGTATTAGGGCTTGCGATCCTTGCCGGGATAGGTCACGTGGGGACCTCAGTTGCTATAGGGCTTGTTGGGGTGTTTGCTGAAAAGGGGGCATCAAAGGAGATTGCCACTTTTCTGGAAAACGCAACCCCCATACTCCTGATGGTTTTTGGTTTTGGTTATGCGGCGTATGCCTTATATAAGCAACG
>CAZHXC010000531.1:0-2564 GCA_964536145.1 uncultured Spirochaetales bacterium
GCCTTCGGCGTTTCCTTCAAAGTCCATTACAATCGCGTTGAGAAATACGATGAGCCCAACCGCCGCACGCACCCCACGGTCACCAAAAGTGGTCAGGGGTCTCCGCTCATCGTGGTTACCCAGGATGCCGAGGAGCATCGTCCCGTTGGGAAGCGCGGAACTGTAATATTCCCCGTACAGGTGATATATTTCCCTGACATCGGAAAGTCCCTGAATCACCTTCTCACAGATTTTGAAAAGCGCAGAGTTATAGGGCATGAAGGCGGTACGGGCGAGATACCGTTCGCGGCCCCAATAACTTTCAGCAAGAATGAGAAAGCTCTTTTTCCCCCGGGCCTTTACCGTTTGGCCTATCCGCATAGCAAGATATGTGAGAAGCGGGTTGGCTATATATTCCCTGCATGAAGAGTCGTAGTATCCGGTGGTGATAAGGTGGTCATCCTCTCTATCGTTGAGAACCACTGTGCCTTCGACGACGCTCTCCACCGACCGTATACCCACCCCTGTGATGCGGCCGGTATACCGTTTCATCATGATTGGGATCGCGTGACCTGAATCAAATCTGATTCCGTCGATATCGTAGGTTTCCACCAAAGCCGCGATAGAATCGGCAAGCCACTCCCACACTTCGAATTTACGGTAGTTCAACAACACGCCATCATTCCAGGAGCCGTATCTCCCGTCTGTCGCCGCTCTCGCGACGAGCCCACCATGCTCATCGTGGCAGAACACCTTGAATGAGTCATCGAGCACCGTCGAGTGTCTGTTTATGTGCGGAACGACATCGACAATGACTTTGATACCAAGATCGTGGGCAGTGTCGATCAGCTCCTGCAGCTCCTTCCCTCCTCCCAAAGCCGGTTCGATATCCACAAGGCTCATCGGCGAAAAGGGTGAAGGTGAGGTAGCTTCAGGGGCCCAGTCCTCGCGGTTGCTCCCGCGCTTTTGCACACCCAACAGATAGACAGCTGTTATACCGTATTCTGATTTGATGTGGGCGAGATGACGCGAAATATCCTTGAAGCCGCTCAATCGAATGACCTTACCGCGCTCATCGTATACGAGCCCCGGAAACTCCGGGTCGAGCTGCCAATATGCGCGACTGTGGCCGTGTACTTCAGGAAAAATCTGCAGCACCAGTTCTCCGCGGACATCGGGAATAACCGACACCCGTCCCGCGCTGCCCTCCGCGTCAACCGGGCGCACGCTTTTCTGCAACCGGGCTATGACGAGAAAATCGAATATACCAATCTCTTCAAACGATACACTTGTTTCGTAACGGCCGTCTTTCGTTTTTGTCAGCTTGAAATCGGTATATTCGATGTTTACGTCGGTTGGTAAATGGCCGCCCACCTTGTACCTGAAAACCCTCAAGTAGTAGGTGCCTGATCTTCTTATGCTAAAGGAAAAGCGATGTCTCTGCCCGGCTTGAATCGTAAAAAAAAATGTCGAGAGCGGGGCGGCAAAATCCTTTGCCGAAAAAATGCGCTCGAGGGTAATATTTGCAAGATCACGGACGGAATGGCTGTCGTGTCCGGAAGCGGAAACGAGGAGTCTCACACACTCTCTTAAGGAGGCCTCATTCCCCGCCCTTTTGTATCCGGCAGCATGACGGCCGAGATCGGTGACGGCCTTGAGGCACACCTCGGTATCGAATTCGTCTTCACGATTAGGCAGTCTCGCATCAAGCCTGTTGAGCATGTCGTTCCGATATTTCGCGGTGATATCACGCGGCCCCCGGCGCGTAACATCCGGCGGCTCCCGCCAGGCTGCATAGAGCTCCTGATCAGCTATCAATCGGCCCGATATCTCGTCTATTATCCGGCGCAGATCATCATCGATCTCCTCGGTAAACGCATAGCCGTTGTCGATCGCATCTTCCTGTACCGATATGATACGCGCCAAAGCCTGCGCCGGCGTAAAGCCTGCAACGGTATCCGCCATGGCAAACACGCCCAGGGTACGAAAGGTGAAATAGATGGAAGGCAAATCGGTCCAGGCCATCCCGTGTCCTGAACGCGCAACAAATGTCCACCCCTCTTCGCCTTCTTTATAGGTCAATTCGTAGCCCGGTGGTTCGTTTATAATGACAAATCTTCTTCCCCAGGCCCTGCCGCGGCCCGCCTCGGCGAGGGCTTCGTAGAGGATTCTTACCAATTCCTGGACTCGATTTGAGAGATAGACGTTTTCTTTCAACCGGTCTCTGAAAAAACGGGGTGATTCGGCGACCGACGAGAAGAGCTCGTCGCGGATGCCGGCAAAAACAGCATCCGGGTCCTGCAGCGCGCCTGCATGCATGCTGTCAAGAAGCGTATCGTTCGGGAACAGTACAAAACACCGATACTCGTCGAAACTCAACGAGATGAGCCGGTTGATTTCGTTGTTGATTGCATCGACGTCAACATTTTGGTCGAATTTTCCCAGAGTACTCTTAATCGTGTAGATAGCTGACTTGTCGCGGTCGCTCATTTTTTACCTCTCTTTTCATAATAATGGCAATTGAGGCTGCCCCGCAACCATAATCCCTCGAAATCGTGGTTGTCCCGCCGCTACATATAGCGCTA
>CAZHXC010000532.1:0-2562 GCA_964536145.1 uncultured Spirochaetales bacterium
CGGCGTTGACCTCCGCATCATGCCTGAGAAGTGTCTCCGCAAGATCGAGGTCTCCACCGTACCTGTGCATGAACGCAAGGAGTTCCGACTCTTTTGCTTTCACGTCGGGAAGAAATGTACCAACTGACAACGGGTTCGCAGTCCAGTGCTGTTCATCCGCGTCGGGGGCGATATAGAAGGTATTCGGATCGATCCCGCCCTCGTAAAGCGCCTTCAGCCCGGCATATTCCTTCTCTGTTGTTGAAATTTCACCGGCGGCACGCCCACCTCCGCAGAAGCCTGCGCAGGAATCCATGAGCCGCAGAAAACAGCCCGGGTTATCAAGAGAAAATCGGGGATATTAGAAGGTTTCGAAGCTTCTTTTGGCCTTAGGCGGCACGAGACACGGGGTCCCGAATCCGGCAACGGGGGCAACGTCCTACTCTTTCGAGCCGGGCACCGTACGGTAGACTACGGGGAAGTACGACAATCTACCATCGTGCACCAGGCGAACATCGTCAAAAAAGCGTAAGCTCCACCCGGTCATCTTGATTTCTCTCCTATTCTCCTCGGCGGGTACAATTGTGCCGATTTGGAGGAGCTCGAGGTACTTCTTGGCGTCGCTAATCCTGTTTTTTAAGTTTCTGTAAGTGGCACAATCATACGCTGTCCACTTTTCAGCCATGCATCGCTCGCATTCTCCTACCGGTACTTCCCTCGCCGCCTCCCGGTCAATTGCTCCGTTACCGTTATCAAGCCATGCCCGTAAAGTATGACACGTAAGTGTGTGTGACGGTTCACTCAAGAACGCATATACGATTCGGTTTTCCTGTGGACTCAGCAATTTCGAGATATTCCGTTCATCTAGATAAATCCCGTTCTGAAACACCTTCAATGACCGTTTACTTCTATTTCTAAGGGTTGCAGCTGCAACTACAAGAGCTATGCCGATGACGCCGTTCAAAAGATTATACACCGATGATTCAATCCACCTCGGCTCCTGTCTCACGACAATGGCATATGACATTATCATAAGCCATCCGATCCAAAGCACAAAGACTACCATTGCCCCGGCGAAAACTTGAGGATATACCTCCCGCTTTCGTCTGATGATCTGCATCTCGTCTGTCTTGTAGATGCCGATGGTGAGATAGATCATGATCACTTGGGTTGGATATGAGAAAAAATCGCGGTGAATTGAAATTCCGGCAACCCAGGCAAGGCTGACAAGCGCTATTACACCGATCGCTGCGGCGGATAAGAAAGCCGCCCGCCGTCTGCACAGAAGCGCCCAATAAGGAAGAATTCCAGCACCAAGAGCACCCAGAACTAACAGCAACACGCCCCAAAATGAGAGCTCTTTGATGGGCACGGTTCCGGAAGGATTTATCGTGGCCATGAGGGCGATCATGAGCCATGAAACGAGGGAGATAGATGAAATTAGTATGGGCCACTTATATTTATCGTGAGGAATCATCAACGAGGAGTTTACTGTTAAAGGGAAAACGCACTCAAGAGGCGGAGGCCGGTAGAAGGCTGATGTTACTCCTTTTTTTAAATCACCTGTGCAAGGCCACAAGCTGCATAATGTTTTGAGTGGCGAATTTTTGCGCACGTGCGCGTTTTCCCTACCGCTGAGTTTTTATCTGCCGGCGATAATCTGAAGGTCATTATGGATTCTGACGGAACGTAGGCACCAATGAGCTTGCCGTGATCCCGACGTACTTTCCCGACCTGTGGGCATCATGGATCTCCAATTGCTATGATCTGGGTGGTGGTATCCATCGGACCAGCCGGCGAAATCGAAATTGAAAACTGCGGACTGGACCTGACGTTAGGAACACCAAACCGCGATATTATCGAATTCCTGATCAACGCCGGTATTGACGTGATCTATCTGGAGGGCAACACCGTCAACTGAAGACTTGCCACATCTGTTGACCCACTATAAACCCGACAACGGATATCTTTTTATCGAGCCATCGCTTGTGCTGAGCCATAGATATGTCCCGTCTGACGTTAAGCCGTATAAACTCGCAGCAGGCGTGCTGTAGGAAGCTGCGATTGTACCGTCAGCGAAGTCAAGCTTATAAAGCGTACCCAAATAACCGATAACCCAAAGATATCCGTTCGCAAAGGACATTCCTTCAGGCGTGCTCGTAGGCGCGGCGAAAGACGTTTGAACGCTCCCCGCGGTATCGAGCTGATAGATGTCCTCACCAAATCCGGTGTTCCACAAGTATGTGCCGTCCCATGCAAGTCCGGTGGAATCTCCACCGCCGGGAGCAGCGAAAGAGCTTATAACCGCACCATCGGCGGGATTCACCTCATAGATCATTATTGGTAACAGATCATGGGTATACCAGAGAGAGGTACCGTCATATGTCAATCCGGTCCCGTCGGTTGCAGTTGTCGGTGACGAGATACTTGCAAGAACCGAACCGTCGGCTGGATTGACGCGATAAATCAAATTGGTGTCTCTTCCAACCATCCATAAATCAGTCCCGTCATAAGTCATCCCGTGAATATAGGCGCCGTTCGGCTTGGCAAAGGCATTTTCCCAGGTTATCTGGGCGGGCAGCT
>CAZHXC010000533.1:0-2560 GCA_964536145.1 uncultured Spirochaetales bacterium
TCGGGACCCGCGAGGCCCTTTGGCTCGATGGAAGAGGCAGTGGATGCGCTCATGCAGGACAAGATACAGCACGGAGACGTGATGGTGCTACGCTACGAGGGGCCGAGGGGCGGACCGGGGATGCGGGAGATGCACATGGTGACCTCCATCCTCATGGGGCTCGGCTTTGGCGAAAGTGTCGCCCTGGTTACCGATGGAAGGTTCTCCGGATCCACGAGAGGGCCATGCATCGGCCACATTTCACCGGAGGCCGCCCGGGGCGGTACCATCGGACTCGTGGAAGAGGGTGACATCATTAACATCGATATACCCGGAAGAAAGCTCGATCTGCAGGTTGACGAAGATACGCTGCAAGAGCGGAGAAAAAACTTCACACCGGTGCAAAAAGAAATCCGGGGTGCTCTGAAGAGATACGCCATGCTCTCCACCTCAGCCGACAGGGGAGCCATACTGGAGGCTGATTAAGGGGAAGATCATGAATTGTGTGCAGGCGGCCGCGCAGAGGCAGGACGTTCGGCGGCAATATCGAGCCCGGATCGTTCGCCCTCCTTGCTCAAGCGTTTGATTGCGCATAAGATGGTGCGAACAATCCGAAACAAAAGAGGTATGTAATGAGCTCACAGAATGGTCAAATCGACCCACAAAAATTGACTGAATTCAGTGCGAAAGCACTACAAAAAGTAGGCGTTCCGGAAGAGGACGCGATGATAACGGCTCGGATACTCGTGAAGACAGACCTGATGGGGATCGATTCCCACGGGGTTGCCCACCTGGCCAATTTCTACGTTAAAAGAATCAACATGGATGCTATCAATGTAAAGCCTGACATGAAGCTGACAAGCAGCGCACCTACAACGGCTACTCTGGATGCCGATGAGGGGCTCGGTTTTGTGGCCGGGTATAAGGCGATGAATGAAGCGATGGATCGCGCGGAGAAATACGGTTCCGGCTTTGTGTCAGTGGTAAACAGCACCCACTTTGGTGCAGCCTCCGCCTATTCGACAATGGCCCTCGAGCGTGACATGATCGGTATCTCGATGACGCAAGGTGGCAAGGGGGTCATCCCTCCCGGCGGAAAAGAGAAAGGCGTCGGGCTCAACGTACTGAGCTGGTCCATTCCTGCGAAGAACGAAGCCCCCTTTATTCTCGACATGTGTACCGGTGTTGTTGCAGGTGGTAAAATCGAAATTGCCAAGAGAACCGGACAACCGCTCCCGGAAGGATGGGCGCTCAAGGCGGATTTAACCCCGGCAACCTCACCCGATGAGATGGTCGGCATTCTGCCGCTCGGCGGATCTCCTGCGCTTGGCGCGTACAAGGGCTTTGGGTTGACGGTGCTGGTCGACATCCTCTGCAGCACGCTTTCCGGTGGATTGACCATCCCCGAGATAACCGAACGCAAGGTTGGTCATTCCAATCACTTCTTTGGGGCGATAAAAATCGACGGTTTTATGCCTGCGGAAACCTTCAAAGAGAAGATGGATGCCATGGCAAAAGCGTATCATGCACTCCCGACGGCGCCGGGCATCGAACAGATTACCCTCCCCGGTGAGATAGAGAAAAAGAAAACCGAAGAACGCAGCAGTGGCCTCTCCCTCCATCCGGAGATTGTGGACTCGCTGAAAGAGCTCGCTCAGCAACTGGATATCGAGTACGATCTGTAGAAGAACCGATGCGAACAGCTTGAACACCGGTCCGGCGGCGGCCTCCTGCATAAGTGGTCGCAGGCCGGCCGGTTTTTTTTCACCCTCCGGCGGACCCGGTCCGGGGAGAAATCCACTGTGGGTCCGATTGGTGATCTGTAACGGTAGGTTGGAGTCCATAATAGATGCAAAGTGAACTTCATGAAGCCAAAAGCAATTACCGCTGGGCTTTACTTGGTGCTCTCTGGTTCGTATATGCATCCTTTGGACTTGTGCTCGGCGCGGTACCCCCGCTGGTAGTGTATCTGAGTGAAGATTTGCACCTTACACGAACCGCAATGGGCAGCGTGCTGGGAGCCTGGCAACTGATTTACATCGTCTTTGCCATTCCTGCCGGTGCTTTGATCGATCGTGCCGGTCTGCGGGTTACGCTTGCCATCGGCGCGGGGCTCATCGCACTCTCCGGTGTATTGCGAGCCGCCGCTGTGAATCACGCCACCCTCTATCTGGCGGTGGCGGTATTCGGTCTGGGTGGGCCGTTTATATCGATCGGCGCGCCAAAGCTCATAAGCTCGTGGTTTGACACCGATGAGCTTGGCACCGCAATGGGTATCTACCTAACCGCGCCCTCGGTCGGCAGAATTGTGGCGTTGGTAACCGCCAACGCGGTGCTGATGCCGCTCTATAACTCGAGCTGGCGGCTCACGCTGGCGACCTACGGAGGCATAGCGGCTCTTTCCGGTGTAACGTGGTGGCTTGTGGCGCGGAGTGCGGCTTCATCCGGTGCGGGGCGAGCACAAGCGGAACGACCGGAGACGGCGCAGGAGGAACCGGGCACACCGCGCACCGGCGAAGCGCGACCGCCGGACGCGCAACAGCCGACAGCCAAAGACGGCCGCAGTCCCGCAAACAGCCAT
>CAZHXC010000534.1:0-2559 GCA_964536145.1 uncultured Spirochaetales bacterium
TCACGATTGTCTGCAAGGTCTATGCCGACAAGGGCCAGGTCCCCGGGAGCAAAGAGCTTATCTATATCCATTCTGGCCATGAGCAGATTGCCGGCTGTCAACACTTCTCCCTTGAAGGGGCCATTGAGGATTTTTACCTTTGCAGTCTGCGTACCTTCCTTGACCAAGCCAAATTGAGTTAAGTCCTCGTTGTCAACTTCGAGAACACGTGTGCGAGCCTGGATAGTATTGGGAAGCCTATTATCGTGAAATTTCGTGGGAATGAGTGTCAAAAGAATGGTCAATGCCGCAACGACGATCGTAAATATCCAGTTTCGCTTTTTCGTTTTCGCGCTTAAAAAGTGCATCCTTTTGCCTCCGCCAAGCATCAAGGGTGAGATCGCCGGACCTCACCCTTGACCGGTTCGATTTCATGCTGTAGAGCCAGCGAGCTATTTTTCAGCTACAGCCGAGAACAGTCCCATGGCCGCCACGGTTTTATGAAAAATATCGGTATTGTCGTAGTAGCCGTGAAAGGCGGAAGACCCGACGCCAAGGGCAAAGAGGGGCACCGGAACGCCCGTGTGCTTATAGGAAGTCCAGGAGAGACCTGCGCGCCTGTTCAAAATGTGCGTCAGAGTAACCGTAAGTGGTTCGTACCCGCCGTAGAGGAGCACTGTTTCTTCGTTCGTGGAACCCTCTACTTCACCTCCCATGCTTCGTGCGAATGCGTCGGAAATCAGCTCGAGCTCGTACTCGGAAAGGTCGGATATGCCGAAACACTCATCCAACATCGGCAGGAGAGATTCCACGTTGACCCGGCTCAAAGTGTTTGAAGACTCAAACGGTTTGAGAACATATTCATCGAAGGCTTCGTACGACATGGTTTGTCCGTCCAGGACGCCAAACGCGGTTTCGTAACCCGTACCGGCAAAACCGAGCGTAAGGCCACCGCACTCGTGGTCACCAGTTACTACGATGAGGGTTTCGTCTGGATGTTTGTTGTAGAACTTGATCGCTTCACGAACTGCGGCGTCGAAGGCAAAGGTGTCCCAGATTGCGGAAACCGCGTCGTTCGCGTGACACGCCCAGTCGATCTTTCCGCCCTCAACCATCATGAAGAACCCGTCAGGGTTGTCGAGAAGCTCGATTCCTTTGGCAGTGAACTCAGCGAGGGAAATATTGTCGGCTTTCCTGTCTATGTCGTATACCAGAGCATCACCGGTAAAGCCCGTGTCATAGGCTAACACCATGGAATCACCGGCTCGGAGCCTCAAGAACTCATCTCTGGTATCCGTCACCGTGTAACCTTTGCTTGCCATAATGTCCGGGATGGAGGGGCTTCCCTTGGGAGCCTTGCCGAACCTGGGGTTTCCACCGGCAAAATAATCGAAGCCGCTTTCAGTCATGTCAAGGCCGATTTCATAGTAGTTGTTTCTTGTCGGCTGATGTGCGTAGAACGCAGCAGGCGTCGCATGATCGATAGATACTGAAGAAACGATACCAACCTTTATACCTGCGTCTCTCGCCATTTCGGCGATGGTTTTGTAAGGCATGGTGCGAGCGCCGTTCATCGCGATGGTTCCGATGGTCGTCTTCTTCCCACACGCAATAGCGGTCGCGGCAGCCGCGGAGCCGGTAATGAACCTGTCCTCTGCGTAAGTGGTGGTAAGCGCCTGCGCCGGGAATGTCGAAAACGACAAAAACTCCTGTCCCACACCGCTGCCCTGGGTCTCTTTCAGGTACGCCTCCGCAGCCGAAATCTGCGGCATCCCCATGCCGTCACCGATGAAGACGAATACGTACTTTGCGCCGCCGGACGCATAGGTACCGGCGCCCGCCGCACCTTCAGACTGGCCCTCCGCGAAACATAGCGTCGCCATCGCTACTAAAAGAACGGACACCAACGCCCTGCGGAATCTTCTCGTGATTTGTTTCATAACACCATCTCCTTGTGGTTTATACGTTGAGCGCAGACTACAAGAGCTTCTTAAGGAAGCTGTTCAAGAAACGTTAGAATACGGATAAACCCAAATCTGGCTTGCATAAGAAGGTTCCGGCGGACACCGCCGGCCAGTCCCGCCTGTTATCCGGGCCGGCGCTCATTTTTTTGCCTCAGTATTGCTACTTGCTATGTTTAACGTCGCGATCCCGTCAGCCACTCGGCAACCTTGATTCCTTTCGCTTTTTCAACAGAGGCATGGGGATTTTCCAAGATTTCCCGGTCAGCGATGCTCATGTTGGCAAGATGAACGGTACAAAGGAGGAAATGGGGCGATTCCCCAAAATGGTGTGACACGGTTTGGCGATCCTCCATGACAGGAATCGCTACCCGTTCGACATGCGAGACTTCTTTCTTTATAGCCGACTCGATCCTCTCACTGACCGAATGTGCTTTTGCCAGATCATCGATGCGAAGGACAATGGTAGCCTGGATAAACCGGAATCATCCTGCGTTTCGTCCCACCAGCCCTCTCATTTGTGAAACAGCCGGCTCCGCTTCAATGAGCCGTCTCACCTTACTCAGCACGATCACAGCGCCTATCTGATCGATAGATACTCCTGCAATTTGCAAGTGAA
>CAZHXC010000535.1:0-2556 GCA_964536145.1 uncultured Spirochaetales bacterium
GGCTTTTGCGATGATTTCTCGACGCTTCTCCTTATCATGCCCAAGATCTGAGAGCAATGAATCGGCCACCAGAAAGGCGAGACTCGCGTTCTCTACCTGAAAATCTCCCATCATGCCGGGCTTGATTTCCACCTGATCACCGTCCTTCAGGGTGATCAGCCCGGAGAAATCAAGCTTGGAGCGAGTGATTTGTATATTGGGAATTTCTTTGACCAGCTCTATAAACGGCGCACCTTCCGCCGCCGCCTTCCCGGCAAAAACCGCCGTGGCCTCGGGTTTCTGAAAACCACAGTAGGCGGGTGTACGGGGTTTTATGATTCCGGCCTTCTCGGCGGCAATTTCCCCGATTGTGTTTCCAAGAACCTCCGTGTGTTCGAGCTCCACGGGTGTATGCACCGTTGCCACCGGGTGCAGGACATTTGTGGCATCGAGTCTTCCGCCAAGCCCGGTTTCGATGACCGCCCACTTCAGCCCCATTTTCACAAAGACTAGGTAGGAAAGAAGCGTGAGAAGCTCAAAAGTCGTCGGTTTATCCTGGCCGGGGAGTGTCCCCGGCGGCATCGATTCGATGACCTGTTTGATTTCACTGATCGTCTCCACGAGCAGCTCATCAGGTACCGGATTTCCCGCCTTCGAGATACGCTCTCTGTAGGATTGAACATGCGGTGATGCGTACAGACCGGTTTCAAAGCCTGAATCCTCGAGAGCGCAGGCAATATAGAGGCCGGTCGATCCTTTTCCCTTGGAACCCGAGATGTGGATGCATGAGAGTTTCTCCTGCGGATTTCCGAAGAGCCCGAGTAGCGCCTTCATTCTATCAAGCCTGTACGGCCGCATCGAACCACCCGGCAGGCGCTCGAGATTTGCAAAAGACTCCAGGTACGCAAAAGCCGAGTCAAAGTCCATGGGCTTCTCCCCTTTTCCTTCTTGTCACCGCCTGTGCATGGGCGGGAAAGCCTTCGTATTCCGCCAGCTCGCTGACGGCGGGCGAAATGTTTTCGAGGCCTTTTTCGGTGGCATAAATGACCGAAGAGTACTTTATAAAATCTCTCACCGAAACCGGTGACCAGGTGTCCGCCTTTCCACCCGTGGGGAGCACCGCGTTTGGTCCTGCGGCGTAATTGGCCACTGAAAAAGGCATGTTTCCACCGAGGAGGATCTCGCCGGCGTTTATGATAGACGGTAGTGTGTCCCAGGGATCCGCGGTTTGAATTTGAAGATGCTCCGGCGCGTATTCGTTCACAAAGTCGCACATTTCGTTTATCTCTCTTGCGATCAGTATCCCGCCAAAGCCCGAAAGCACCGTGCCGACGTAACTTTTTCTTGGCTCGGGCAGCTCGGAAACAAGCTTTGACACGTTTTTGCGGACTCTTTCCGCCAGGTCGGCAGAATCGGTAATAAGCAGAGCGGCGGAATCCTCACCATGCTCAGCCTCAACAAGCAGATCGAGACTTACCTTCCACGGGTCCGCGCTTTTGTCCGCAAGGACAATCGATTCCGACGGTCCGGCGGGTAACCCTGTATCCACCACGCCGCCCAACACTCTTTTTGCGGCTGCGACGTAGGGGCTTCCGGGTCCGGCAATCTTGTTCACCCGCCCGATAGTCTCGGTGCCCAAGGCAAGTGCCGCGATTGCCTGCGCACCGCCAATGCGGTATATCTCTCGCACATCGCACAACGTTGCCGCGTAGAGGCAGGCAGGGTCCACCGAACCGTCCTTATTTGGCGGCGTCACAATACAAACACGGGGAACATCTGCGAGTTGCGCCGGTACGGCAAGCATGTAGAGCATCGATGGGAAACTGCCCTTGCCACGGGGAACATAGAGGCCTGCGGAAGGTATCGGCGTGGCGCGCTCACCGGCGAAAACTCCCGGAGAAATCTCATCTATATGCATAGGGCCCGGCCGCTGTCTCTCGTGGAAGCGGGTGACGTTTTGAACGGCTTCAGAGATTGCCTTCCTCAAAGGCCGGCTCAACGCCGCTTCCGCTGCGGCCAACTCTTCTTCCTTTACCCTGAGACCTTTCTCCGTTATATCGACTCCGTCAAAACGTGCGGTAAAATCGATAATGGCGGTATCACCGTCCTTCCTTACCGTTTCAACAATTCGTTCTGCTTCCATAAGCAGCTCGTCTACAATCGCCTCCGAGCGATGCATCAGCTTGGACCGCTCCCCGGGTGTGAGGTCCGATAGTTTCTTTATCTCGAGTTCCATTCTCTCCCCCGACAAGTACAGACTTCGATCAAGGCTTCACATGGCGACGGCAGCAGAGGCGCCTTTTCGGGTACTGATTATATCTGCAACTGATCATGGTGTGAAACACCCCCGTGGGGAAATTGTGGGACGCCGGCGGTGTGCGACGGGCAATTCAGCGGGTTGAGAGGGCACAAGGTTTGATCTATACTATTTCTCACCTTGAACGAAGCTAACTCTCCGCAAAAGCGCATCGATCTCGAAGATGGACGTTCTCTCGACTTCACCGGCAGGGCTCTTGTCATGGGAATCGTCAACTGTACGCCGGACTCGTTTTACCCCGACAGCAGGGCAGAGAGCCG
>CAZHXC010000536.1:0-2553 GCA_964536145.1 uncultured Spirochaetales bacterium
GTGGGCACTCCGGAGGCGCGCCCCGGCTCCATCTCACCGGCATCGGTGAAAAGTCCGGCCGCGCCAGGCGTGTAGTTTGCGGCCGGACGGAGCATCTACTCTTCCGGTGCTTTCCGGAGCTCCGATATACGGTCTTCGGTGGCCTTGACCTCGCCCTTGAGGTACTCGAGCTCATCCTGCAGGTACTTCATTTCGTCCTCTGCACTCGGTGGGGCCGGATATGCAGCCGGATAGCCCTCGTAATGCGGAACCCATCTTCTGAAACCGGTCCCGCCGTAGGCTCTTCCGCGAATCCGGCGTCCAAAACCACCACCCCTCATTCTACCCAATCCGGGTCCGGGATGGATGTATCCGGGCGCATCGTATCCGGAACAGTATCCCAATGCTCTGCCTGTTCTTGCTCCTTCCCCGTAGGGTCCGGTTCTATCTCCTCTTGGCATATATTTCCTCCTATTGTTTCTCACATGGCATCGTCAGCCTTTCCAAGCCGCAACCTGCATCGCCGGGCCGGTACCGTCTACCGGGATCGTGGGCCGCCCCGATGCCGGCCGTGGCCGCCCCGTCCATGACCCGCTCTCACACGCGCCGCAAGATCAACCACGTTGGTTTGCTCACACACGGGGCACTCCTTGCCGCCCTGGCTCTCAGCACGCCCCGACTCCCACACGTTTCCGCAGTTCACGCACCGGTACCGGTTCCCCCGGAAGCGGTAATTTCCCCCCTCAATCCTGATTGCACATCCGTTGACAACGGCATCGGCAATCTTGCGGTGGGCACTCTCGAGGATTCGCGCACAGGTAGCGCGTGAAATCCCAAGCTCATCGGCCGCCCGGGAGTGGTCCATCCCCTCATGGTCAACGAGACGCAGCGCTTCATACTCATCGAGCTCGAGCACCACCTCGCCGAGATGAGAAGATGGTATCCCGATAGGCCTGAACAGCAGCGCCGGGGGAGGGAATCTTACCAACCGCTCTTTTTTTGGTTTCGGCATAGACGATCCATATGAGAATATTCTCACTAGCAATATAATGAGAATATTCTCGTTTGTCAAGAGTCATTGTGCTGCCGGGTACAGCTTACCGGTGAAACCTACGCCTTGAGCATCCCCCGTACGGTCTCCATCACAGATTCCATGCTCGACATATCGATGGGAAGGATGAGCTTTGTTTCGCCCTTCGCGAGTTTCTTCAGCTCATCGATATAGCCTTCGGCGATGCGCATGGCTACCGCTTCTTCACCACCCGCCTCATTGATGGCCTCGGCGATCTTACCAATCCCGGCTGCCGTTGCCTTTGCCACGGCCATTATTTCCGCCGCACGGCCTTCAGCTTCGTTTATCCACTTCTCTTTCTCCCCCTCGCTCTTGTTGATGGCCTCTTCCATGGTCGCCTGGGAGTAGTTGATTCTCGATTCCATCACACCGATGCTCCGCGAAATTGCCGCGCGTTTCTCCCGCTCGGCCTTCATCTGTACTTCCATCGCCTGAAGAATCGTATCGGGAACCGTTATGTTCTGGATTTCGTAACGTGAGACATTAACGCCCCACGCGTCGGAGGCATCATCAACGCTCTTTACAACTTCAGCATTGATGTTCTGTCGCTCCTCAAAGGTCTTGTCGAGCTCGAGCTTTCCGATGACCGAACGCATCGTGGTCTGGGCAAGCTGAATCGTGGCGTACTTGTAGTCCTTGATGCCGTAGGAGGCGCGTTTTGGGTCGACAACCTGGAGATAGAGAACACCGTCAACTTTCACCTTCACGTTGTCGAGCGTAAAGCAATCCTGTGCGGGCACGTCTACCGCCTGTTCCTTGAGACTGTGCTTGTACCTCACCTTGTCGATAAACGGGACAAGGACGTGAAATCCCGCCTCGAGGATTTTGCTGTACTTCCCGAGGCGCTCAACGATCAGTGCCGATTTTGTGGAGACAATCCGGATACTGCGGAGCAGCGCGACCAATACGATAAACCCGAAAAGACCCGCTATAATGTACAAAGGTAAAAGCGGATTCATGCTTCACCTCCTCTCTCTGCGTTGGGCCTCCGTGGTGCCGTCCCGGCTCCGCCCTTCGCACCGCGTTGCACACGGCTTTCCGCGGCGCCCCGTTCTGCTCCGCTTGCCGCAGCGCGCCCGCCGTCTTTTCCCGGCAGTACCGCTTCGAGTACTGATTTGAGCCCGGCTACCTCAACGGGGAGCACCTGGGTATCCGCGGTATCGATAATATTTCCAAACTGGGTAATGAACTGTTCGGCGATCCTGAAGTTGGTGGCCTTGTCGCCGCCGGGATTCTTGATTGCCGCCGCAATTTCCTTGATACCGTCGGCAGTGGCGTTACTGGTGATCTCGATCGCCCTGGCCCTGCCTTCGGCTTCATTTATCCGTCGCTGCTTCTCACCCATGCTCAGGTTTATCGCTTCCTGCCGTTCACCCTTTGAGACGTTGATTCTCGATTCCTTGTCGCCTTCACTCGAAAGGATCTCAGCCCGCTTCTCCCGCTCGGCGCGCATCTGCTGCTTCATCGCGTCTTCGATGGTTTCAGTCGGGTAGATGTCCTTT
>CAZHXC010000537.1:0-2549 GCA_964536145.1 uncultured Spirochaetales bacterium
CTTCAGGTTGTTTGTGATTGGGACCGCCGGATTAGTTTTGAGAAAGAACTTAGCCTTCATGCCTTCGAGTATTTCGACAACACTGTCGAGCACCTCTTTCCACTCCGGCTTGAGGTTGCTGCCCAAAGCAGCCTGTGACTCGTTACAGAGGATGATGACTTCATCTGTGTTCTGTATTCCTTTTGGGGGCATTGCTACTCTCCTCCGTTGTTTCCTTGATAAGTGTTAATAGTCTTCAAATCAACCTTTTCCTTTCGTGCAAAACCGTGTCCTTCGTGGAGCTCATACGGAAAAGGCGGTATCTTCCCAAAAGACTTCCGGTATCGTAAGCCGACAATCCTCGAGTCCGGCGGAAATGCAAAGTCGGCAGCGGTTTTTTCCGGGACCTCGATGAGCTCGTAGTCGATACTCCCAAGGCCGTTTCTCACGGCGGTGTTTATCTGCAGCTCTTCGCACATGTCTGAAAGCAACACCGAGCAGGATTCAAACTTTCTTTTGCCCGCCGCGTGCACGTCGAAGTCTTCCGCTGCGGAGCCGGCCACACCTTCAACCTCCACAACCTTGTCGATACATGCCTTGTCGATAGCAACCGGATCGGTTCCTGCAAACACACCGATGTTCGGCACGATAGACATGTCGCTGTAATTCACGCAGTCGCAGTACGGAGAAATATCGATTGCCATATTGATAAACCCGACGTTTTCTTTCCCGACCGTATTGACGGTTGCGAGGCACGCGTCGGCAATCGCCGCGTTCAGAGATTCGAACCATTCCTCGACAAGCTCAATGATACCTCGGCCGAGCATGAGTCTCATACATGCAAGACAGTTGACGCATTTCTCGTTCTCCCACTCCACCGAATCATCGGTCACGTGGATTAGATTGTACGGGCACGCATCTTCCAGCTCCTGCCAGTTCTCGTCTGCCTTTTTTCCGCCATAATTCTCCGGATGGAACGGCAAGGCCCCCATGCCGTAGTTGGGATGACCGCCCATGTGCACGTTGAACTTGCCTCGCTTTGATTGGGCGCCGATTCCGAGGTTTTTGATCGAGCCGCCTACCATGCCTTGCGGATGGCCCTTGAAGTGGGTGAGCGCAATCAAAACGTCCGCGGATGCGATGGCGTTTGCAATATACGCCTCCTTGAGAATGTAACCCTCCGGGATGTCCACCCGCACATCATCGGTCCCGCTGTATCCATCTGCGGAAAGAAAGGGACAACCGAGAACCGCTGAGGAGTAACCGTTCCGCTCGGCGGTGGTGAGCAGATCGAGCCCTGATACCCGGCTTGCATATGGATTGTACGGAAGCGTTGTGGTGTCGCACACGAACGGCCGTCCTCCCAACTCCTTGATTCTGTCTGCTAACGCACGGGCGTACACCGGCCGCAAGTAGGACGAGTTGTTCCACTCGCCGCAGTGAAGCTTTATTGCCACCGTGTCACTCGGTTTTATCTTCTTGTCCAAGCCGGCAGCTTCAAAAACCGTGAGCATCTTTGCTACCAGACCGGTCTGCAATGAGCTGCTCCGGCCATCCATGTAAAATACCTGAGACGACATATTTCCCCCTTGTGAAAGCCCTATCATATCAAACTTTCAGGCAGTTGTCGTCCCCATCCAATGCCTCCATCCAATGCGCGGGAGCGATTCCACATTGCAGGTAACTTTGCGCGAACCTTCTTCGTTGATCATCGGTGTATATTGCAGTACTATTTGCTCTCCGGAATGGTACTATGAACGATCTTGAAGGCAAAACGGCGATTGTTACCGGCGCTGCGCGCCGTCTTGGCAGACACATAGCGCTCTCTCTCGCCGAAAGAGGGATGCATGTGATTGTCCACTATGCTACCTCGCGTCGTGAAGCCGAGGAGACGGCAAGCCTCGTCAGGGAGAAGGGCGTACGGGCATGGTTGATTCAGGCAGATTTCAGCAGTACCGATGAACCGGAGGCCTTTGCCGAAAAGTGCGGTGAGGTATCTCCCGAGGTCACCGTCCTGATAAACTCAGCTTCTATCTTTAGACACGGCAGTATCCTCGATGCGCCAATAGTAGAGTTCATCGATAATTTCAGGATAAATGCCTTGGCGCCCCTGGAGCTCTGTCGGTGGTTCGCCGGACAGGCATCCTTCGGGTCTATTGTCAATCTGCTCGATGCACGGATGGATGATTACGTGAGAGATCACATCCCCTACGCCTTGAGCAAACTCACGCTCAACTCTATGACAAGGATACTCAGCCTGGAGCTTGCACCGGAAATCAGGGTAAACGCGGTGGCTCCGGGTGTTGTGCTCCCGCCGCCCGGAGAGGATGAAGAGTACTTAAAAAAATGGGCCGCCACCAATCCGCTCAAGACCTCAGGCTCGCCTGCGGACATAAGCGAGGCGGTACTCTACCTCGTAGATGCCGATTTTGTCACCGGGCAGGTGATCTACGTCGATGGCGGTCGGCATAACCGGGAGACGACACATGATCGGTGAAAACGCCGGTGACAGAATCATCATCCGGGACCTCAGGGTCAGGTGCATTATTGGGGTCAACCCGGAGGAAAGA
>CAZHXC010000538.1:0-1679 GCA_964536145.1 uncultured Spirochaetales bacterium
CCTCCGGGTATGCCGATTGAGCTCCAGTTTTTGCCCGCATCGAATGATTCGAACACTTCCCCCCGGATGCCGACTGCCGTCAACAGATGCCCTGTACGCACCGGAGATACTGCAACCGCGGTGATGGTTTCATAGAAACCTGCGCCAAGATAGAGATGTTGCAGTGTGTTTCTGAGCGATACCCAGCTTCTGCCGGAATCAGTGCTCGCAAACAGACCGTTGAATGAGGTTCCCACAAAGAGAGTGTCGCCGTCCCAGGGCGAGAGAGCGACCGCCGTGAGATGGTCAACGCTTTTAATCGGTTCCGATATATCGACGGCACGCCACCGGTCGCCGGCATTTTCGGAGGTATACACTCCGTATGGAGTGGCCACGGCTATCCGGAATGGATCAACCGGATCATAGCTGAGGCTCTCTATCCGCCTCATCCGTGAGCCGTCAAAGGGATAGATAACCCGTACCGGCAAACCCGCCGAACGGCCGCTCCAGCTTTTCCCCTCATCGAAAGAAACCCAGACACCCCCGTCGGCGCCCGCCGCATACACCGGCGCTTCCGCCTCGCTCGAGGTCTGTACGGTAAAATCGAAATCAAGTATCGGACTGTCGGAAAACGCCGGGAGCGTCTTTAGTAAAACCAGGAGCAAGACCGATGCGCGCTTCATGGTTGTCCAGAGTACACGATCCTCCACCATCGGTATAGTCTTTTACCTGGGATTTATTGGGTGGCGGTATCTGTCGCCCTTGTGAATCATCCAGATTATCTTGGCCCAAACGAGTAGTATCGCCGGTTCCAGGGAAAACATCTGAGGCAAGGGCACACTCAAATGGAACAGGTGCCGCGCCACATCGAGCACAAAGAGCAGACCCACCGCCGCGAGAAAGACGATATTTATTATTCCGTATATAGTATGCGAACATCGAATGCGGCCGTCCGCAGGAAATACAACCGGAGTGCACTTATGAAACCGACCAATGAAACAGGGCGGCGCATGCCCTACAAATGGATCGTGATGATGGTTGTCTCAGTGGGAACTCTCATGAGTACCACCGACATGGGAGGAACCCGTGTCGTGCTGCCCCGCCTCGAACAGCTGTTTGGCACAACTCCCGATATTATCGTCTGGGTCACCCTCATCTGGGTGCTTCTCGGCAGCGGTCTCATGCTTTCCATGGGCCGGGCAAGCGACATTTTTGGCAGGAAGCGGTTTTACACCGCAGGTTTTGCGGTTTTCCTTGTTGGTCTCGGACTCTGCGCGGTTGCCCAAAACGTTGTCCAGCTCATCATGTTTCGCGTCATCCAATCCATCGGTGCGGCAATGACAATTGCCATTTCCCACGCCATCATAACCGCGTCTTTTCCGGCAGACGAGAGAGGGCGGGCCCTGGGGATTACCGGTGCAATCGCAGGATTGGGGTTACTGAGCGGTCCCGCTCTCGCCGGGTTGTGT
The DNA here is from genome assembly GCA_964536145.1 of uncultured Spirochaetales bacterium. Classification (GTDB taxonomy): domain Bacteria; phylum Spirochaetota; class Spirochaetia; order ARS1246; family ARS1246; genus JAFGHN01. Next base: position 1,449 of record CAZHXC010000538.1, read on the forward strand.
CTCGATCTGCTCGGCTGGCGTTCCTTTTTTTACCTGCGGATCCCCATCGCCCTTACGGGGCTTCTCATGTCCCACTTCCTCCTGAAGGAACAGAAGGCCTCGGAGGTGAAGGAGAAGTTCGATCTTACCGGAGCAATTACGTTATTTCTTTCGCTCACCTTCCTGCTCCTGGCGATCACTCAAGGCCGGCGCGTTGGATGGAGCTCACCTGCGATTTTGAGTTTCGGCGGG
>CAZHXC010000538.1:1689-2544 GCA_964536145.1 uncultured Spirochaetales bacterium
AGTATAATGCCATGCACGGTACCCGGTACCGGAGTTTCGGCGGGATCGGTCTGCTCACGCTCGCATTGTTTGTCCTGGTGGAAACAAGGAAAACCCACCCGGTCCTCGACCTGGGAATGTTTAAATACCGCCTGTTCAGCATTGCCGTGGGCAGCCATCTCCTGTTCTACGCCTCTACGATTGCGCTTGATTTCTTGATGCCCTTCTACCTGATAGACGGTCTTGGCATCTCCGCGTCCAAATCAGGTCTCATCCTGATCACTATCCCCGCATTTACCCTCTTCCTCTCTCCGTTGAGCGGAAGGCTTTCAGACAAACTCGGTACATGGCTTCTCTGCGCGCTGGGATTCCTGCTGATCACAACAGGGCTTTTCTTTCTGACCAGGGTCACCATCGATACATCGATTTGGATCGTCCTCGTACAACTCGTGCTCGTCGGTGTAGGAATGGGGATATTCGTCACGCCAAACACCAGCGCCATCATGGGTGCGGTTCCCGGCGGAAGGTTGAGCAGCGCATCCGCCATGATCGGCACCTTGAGACACTTCGGGATGTCCGTCGGATTGGCTATCGCGGGGAGCGCCTTTACCGCGAGCCGATCCTCGAACGCGGCAGAGCTCGCCTCAGAAGGGGTGCCCGCGGAAACCGTTGCAAGGCTCTCCACAATCGGCGGTTTTCACACCACCGTCGTTATCGCACTCATCATCGGGGCGATAGGGCTTGCTGTGACCGTGTTCAGGGACGGAGCGCGCCGGCAACAAGAATCACGATAATCAGGAAGCGGTCTTTACGCCGGAGGCCGGCTTCCCGGCGGTCTGCGTTTGGCCGGTGACCGGCGTTCGGGAAGCCTGCTGT
>CAZHXC010000539.1:0-2541 GCA_964536145.1 uncultured Spirochaetales bacterium
AGTCCTTGTAGAGCACCATGCCAAAGCGTACAGCCGGGTTCGTGCTCAGGTTTGTGAGATTGAGGTGGATGAGCTCGATGGTGGCCCGGAGCCGCTGTATTTCTTCACCCATGCTCCCGGTAGTATCGAGAACAAAAACTATATCCAGCGGTACCCGTTCAGGTATGATCCGCCTTCCCTGCAGGTCCACGGAAACGTTCCGCATACCGTTTCTGTCAAACTCGATCTGGGCGGTACCGGCATCGGCGGAAATGGTAGCGCTGTATAGAGATGATGAGGAATCTGAGGACGGATTGAACTGGTAGGTGCCGTCGGCAAGTGTTACTCCCTGTATGATCTTCCGGCGCCCGGTCTCAACGGAGACTTCCGCGTTTGCCACGGGTTTACCCTCGCTGTCCCGTATGTGCAGGATGATTCTCTCCTTCACATCGAGCAGGTAGTGCGGGAGGTCTGCATACTCATCGAGGAAATTGAGGAAGTAGCCGTATTGCCGGTTGTCATCCGCAAACCCGGCCTTGAGCCCGGAGGTGGACGGGATACCCCGCGCCGGAGCGCTCGTCAAAGTGCTCGACCGGGAGCCCGGCGGAGATGCCCCCGGGGCGCCTCCAATCGCCGCCTCCGAACCGTCACTCTCCTCGGCGAAATACTCGAGCTCATCGTCCTTAGCTTCAAGACCCTCCCCTCTCGTTACGCTTCCGGTGTGCGGTACCGGCTCGCCCTCTTCGGCCGGCCCCTCAGTACTTGCATCTTCCTTTCCGGCCGGGCCCTCAGCACTTGAATCTTCCTCCCCGGCCGGAGTCTCGCCCGGAAACTCATGATCCGGCAACCCGCTGCTCACGCATGCCGCGAAAAGCACACCGGTAATTCCGCAGAGTATGAAAATGCTTCTTTTCATTCGCTTGACCTCTATCTCTCGAAGTTCCAGGAGGAGGTATCAACGAGAAAAGTCTCAAGTTCCCTCAGCCGGTTGTCATAGTATATCGCCCATTGCTCACCCATTTCCACCGTCGACAGTGCATCGAATCGCTTGATGATCATCCCGGCATCAGGATCACGATAGTTGCAGATAGGAAGCGCGTTGACCCTCCGTACCCTCGATTCTTCCGCCTCAACAACGAGATCTATGACAAAAAGCGCGGTTTCTCCCGTACCGTATTTTCCGGCATCTTCGGTACCGGGGTCTGCTCTCCACGTCTGTCCGGAAATGAGGTTTCCCGTGGAGTGAAGGATGAGCTTTTCGCCGTCGGGAGTCATGACTGTTTCCCACGGCTGAACCACATGCGGATGATGACCCCAGACTATGTCCACTCCGGCGTCGATACATCGAAGGAAAAGGTCGCGTTTCCACGAGGCCGGCACGCGGCTGTACTCCACACCTCCGTGATACGAAAGGATGAAAACATCGGCTTTGCCCGTCTCCTCGGCCAACCCGGTGACAAATTCTTCAAATGCGTCCTCTTTGTAGAACGGTACGACGTTAAGATATTGGTTCTCGATATGCCTGTTCAGGAAAGAGGTAACCGCAAGAAATCCGATTTTGACACCCTGTACTTCAAAAAAAAGCGGTTGAAAACGCTCGTCGGGATGTTCACAGGTACCGTTGAAATATATCCGATGACGCGACGAGAGCTCTTTCATAGCCTCAAAGCTTTTCAGAACCGAGTCCGCACCCATATCAAGCGAGTGGTTGTTTGCCAGCGAAAAAACATTGAAGCCGCCGAGCACCGCTGCTTTCACATAGTCCACAGGAGCGTTAAACCTCGGATAGCCCTGCGGTTCTTTTCCGGGATCAAACACAAACTCCAGATTGGCGAAGCTGAGGTCCGCCTTCCAGACGGTATCTTTTATTCCTCGATATATCGAATCATAAGGACGGCGATTGAAATTCACATCATGCGCCATAATGTCTCCGGCAAATACCAGCTGGAGGTCAACTTGCCGGTGTGCACGACGAGTCCACTCGGGCCGACCGGATTCATGGCGACCATAACCACCATTGGTTGTTGACCCGGTGGTAATCAACACGACGAGTAGCACGTAGAGAAGGTGATACAACCGCTTTCTTTTCGTCAACATCTTTTGGTATAGTATCAGATAGGAGAAGGTAACGGTATGCAGTTTTCAGATCCACAACTCAATCACGCTTTTGACCCCCTCAAAGTGGTAGACATAAAGACCCTTGCCGCCGTAGCGGACAACTTCAAAAAATCAAAGGACAAGAGCAAGAGGGCGATTGGGGTATTTCTCGACAGAGTCAATCGTCTGCGAACCCCGGATTCCGGCGGGCAAAAGAAAGACCAGTCCACAACAACATCGAGCATTCTGCGGTCCACCGGGTTGAAAGACCTCCAGGAATAACGGTTTTCTCCCTGTATTCATGCCTGCCGGATCATTTCGCCCGGAACCATCGAGAGATTTCCACGCTGAATCATTCCCCGGTGGCGGCAACCGTCTTCACGACGAGCCCGTTCAAGCCGGGCCCGCTCATGCGGAACCCACTCAGGCCGTCCGTCTTCATATCGAATCGGAGCTGTACCGGCC
>CAZHXC010000540.1:0-2540 GCA_964536145.1 uncultured Spirochaetales bacterium
ATCCCGGCTCGGTGAAACGCGATAACATCCAGGTAGCCCTCCACGAGGATGAATCTGCGTTCTTTTCGTATCGCCGGAAGTGCGTTGTGCAATCCATACAACGTTCTACTCTTGTGAAACAACGGAGTATCCGGGGAGTTTATGTATTTTGGCCCATCCCCCTCGACGATACGCCCTCCAAAAGCGATCACATCGCCGTGTGCATTCCTAATCGGAAACATGACCCTGTTCCAGAAGAGCGACACCTCTTTGTATCTTCTGGAGAACAACCCGCTTTCGGCAAGAAATTGATCCGAATAGTTTTTCTTCCTGAGGAAATTGTAAAGCCACCCTCTCTCCGCCGGCGCGTATCCTAAGAGAAACTCTTCTTGAATATCGGTGTCAATGCCCCGTTTCTCCAAATACTCCCTGGCCTTTGACCCGCCATTCGTTTGCGTCAGGATATGGTGAAAGCTGCCGGCAACCCTGTTATACAACTCCTTGAGTGCGGATTTCCGCTTGTCTTCACCACTGTCCGGCTGCTCCGGAATCTCGACCCCTGCAATCTCTGCCAACATCCGGACCGCTTCCGGAAAGGAGACGTTCTCAATCTCCTGGACAAAGGAGAACATACTGCCGCCCTTGCCGCACCCAAAACAGTGATACCCTTTCAGATCGGGCAACAAAGTGAACGACGGCGTTTTTTCGTTGTGGAACGGGCAAAGTCCCCAGTACCTGTTACCCCGGCGTTCCAATCTCACGTATCCGCTGACCACTTCAACCATGTCGAGGCGCTCGGTTATTTCGTTTATGGTGCTTTCCGGTATTCTCATGCCTATACGGCTTACTTCTTCTTCAAAAACAGATTCTTTGCATCAATATGGTCTCTGTAAGTGCTCGTGAACTCGTGACTTCCCGTTTCCTGATCCTTTAGCAGGAAGTAAAGATACTCAGTATCAGCCGGATCGAAAACCGCCGACAGGGCGGTTTTGCCTGGATTTGCTATCGGACCCGGTGGAAGACCGTCGTTCCTATAGGTGTTGTACGGGGAGACGACCTCCAGATCCCGCGTAGTAAGCATTTCCGGGTACTCCTGCCCCAATTCTTCAGCGAGAACATACGCAACAGTGGCGCAGGATTGCAGCCGCATGCCCCTGTCCAGCCGGTTGAAGAACACCGATGCCATGAAAGGGGCCTCCTCAGGCTTCACGTATTCTCTTTCTATTATAGAAGCCAGAATGACCTTCTCATGAAGTTCCTGTTCACTCATTTCACCGTAGTCGGGAGCGACCTCTTCGAGCACTTCGAAGAATCTCTCAACCATTTTCTCAACGACCTTTTCCGGCGGGTATTCTTCAGGAAAGAGATAGGTATCAGGAAATAGATATCCTTCCGCGCTTTTTCCGGCAATCGGGTATTCGTCAAGAAGCTGCTTCTCTTCGGACGCCTGCAGAAAGCTCTCCTTTTGGACAATACCGAAATTATCGAGGATATCCGCCAGTCTACCGCGCGGCAAACCCTCAGGAATCGTTACCTTTTTCAATACTTCAAGCCCGGACACGAGCACGTTGTGCACCGAAAGCGAAGTAGCTCCCGCCTGAATACGATACGAACCCGCACGAAACGCCGCTTCAGTCCCCTTCATTTTCGAGAGTACCCGCACAAAATACCGCGAACGCACCAGATTGTCTTTTTCAAGCCGGAGGGCGATGGAAGCAACAGATTCTCCCTTTCTTACCGTGAAAATGTGGGGTTCCGCACTCCTGTCTGAAGGCGCCATGTTGAGACTGTATGCGATTCCCGCCGCCGCCAATGCCGTGGCTACCAAAATGATGATAACCACAAGCAGGACCTTTGCTATTGTTTTCATGTTTGAGGTTTTTGCCTTACACTACTTATGCAGGATAATCTCTATTCGCCTGTTTTTCCAACGGTTTTCAATATCACCGTGGGGCACCACCGGATCTGCACCGCCGACACCCTCCGTTTCAATCCTTTCCTCATCAATTCCAAGGGTAACGAGCTTGTCTCGAATGGTATTGGCCCTCGCCTCAGTGAGGGGAACAAGCTGATTCTCCTGCTCAACTGCCGCACGCTCCGCATCGTTGTAGTAAACGCTTACGGCATGTCCTTCCACCCTAATATAATAATTTGGACGCTTTCTGCAAATTTCCGCAATATTCTCGAGTATCCACTCGTTCTTTGTCGCCAATTCTGCATTCGCGGACTCCAGATTGGGGCTGTTCGGTTGGAAGGAGAAACCTGTTACCTGTATCCTGAAACCTCCGTTTTCCTCAATCAACAAAATACCAACGGGTATGGCGTCCACCACGGCGTCACTATTGCCCACCACATCTTCAACATAAAACTCGAACGGATAACTCTCCGCTGACAGCACCAAATCACCACCCGTTGAAACGCCGTTCCAGTAAATCCTCTTAGGCGGCGGTCCTTTTCCCCCGTATTGCTTGAATAGATTACCCCTTGGATCAACAATCGTCAGGCTCCACTCCTTGATTTCGCCGGCCTCACGCACATCGATGTTGAACTCGAGGATGTCG
>CAZHXC010000541.1:0-2529 GCA_964536145.1 uncultured Spirochaetales bacterium
TCCGGAAATGTGTCTGTGCGGCTATCCGCCAAACGACCTACTCGACCACGACGCATTTGCACACGAAAATCTGAAATCACTCAGATTGTTGCAGCGTGAGTGCCCGGACGGCATCGCCGTTGTGATTGGTTATGTCGATAGAAACCGCGAGTACGCCGGGAAACCGCTCGTCAACAACGCGGGCGTGATTCTGGACGGAAGGATCGTCCACAGTCAGGCGAAGACATTGCTGCCGACCTACGATGTGTTTGACGAGACCCGATACTTTGAACCCGCGAGGGAGCGGAAGATCTGGGAGTACAAGGGTGAGAAAATCGGCATCGCCATATGCGAGGACGTGTGGTGGGAGACCGAGAGGGAAAGCGGCACCAGATATCCGATAGATCCGGTAAACGATCTGCTGAACTCCGGCGCGACTCTCATCATAGCGCCTTCGGCTTCTCCATTCTACGCCGGGAAGGTACGAATCCGATATTCACTCATCTCGAGCATCGGCAAGACCTCGGGAGTGCCCGTGGTATACGTCAACATGGTAGGGGGGAACGACAGCCTCATTTTCGACGGTCAATCGCTCGTGACCTCCGGTGACGGTGATCTTGTCTTCCGGGGCAAGGCTTTTGCGGAAGATTTTTCAGTGGTTGATCTCAAAGAGTTGAAGCCGGTGGACTTTGCGGTTGAAACGGTGCAGGAGATAGAAGACGCCCTGGTACTCGGTATCCGCGATTATCTGAAGAAGTGCGGGTTCTCCCATGTCCATCTCGGGCTTTCCGGAGGCATCGACAGCGCGCTCGTTGCAGCTCTTGCCGTCAAGGCTCTCGGCAGCGATAACGTGAGCGCATTCGGTCTGCCCTCACGCTATACATCCGAGGGTAGTGTGGATGACGCACGTACATTGTGCGAGAATCTCGGAATCAGCTACAGCGTCCTTCCGGTAGAGAAGGCGTTTCAGGCGTATCTGGAGACACTCCAGCCGCAATTTGAAGGATATCAACCCGACATCACCGAAGAAAACCTTCAGGCGCGAATCCGCGGTACGCTGCTCATGGCGTATTCGAACAAGACAAACTCGTTCCTCCTTGCCACCGGAAACAAATCGGAACTGGCTACCGGGTACTGTACCCTCTACGGCGATATGTGCGGCGGGCTCGCGGTAATTGGAGACCTATTCAAGACCGAAGTATACGCGCTCAGCAGACACATGAATCGGGACGGCGAGGTGATTCCGGAAGCGATCATAACCAAAGCGCCTACGGCGGAGCTGAAACCGGATCAGACGGATCAGGATGTTCTGCCCGCCTATGAGCTCCTCGATAAGATTTTGTACCATTACCTACTCGGAAGCGAAACCGCACAGGAGATTGTTGACAGAGGGTTTGAAAGAGAGCTCGTTGAGCGGGTGATCCGGATGGTGGGCCGCGCGGAGTACAAACGGCGTCAGGCGGCCCCGGTATTGAAAGTCTCTCCAAGAGCGTTTGGCACCGGCAGGCGCATGCCTATCGCGAGGACTATCTACGAATCGTAGCGGTCGCCGTGCGCCATCCCTAAGATATTGCAGCGGCTTTTTCTATCAGGTATAGTTTTATTTTGTAATAAATGAATGAGCGTTCATTCATTTATGGGGGATGCCGCTTGCCGCGTGCGCGAGACGCTGTATCAGGTGGCGCGATGCCGGTTGCGGAGAAAGGAGACGTCTATGGCACGAAAGCTCGATGAAGAAAAGCGGCACAGGATACTCACCGCCGCGCGTGACGCTTTTGGCGCTGACGGTTTCCAAAAGACGACCATCAAAGGAATTGCAGAAGCCACCGGAATTGCGCAGGGGACGGTCTACACCTACTTCAAAAGCAAGGAGAAACTCTTCGATGAGGTTGTTGAAGAAATCTGGCAAACATTCAACAGGGGCTTGCAAAGAATACGTCTGGAAAACGCACCGGTCATAGAAAAAGCGGCGAAGTTTTTCAATTTCAGCTTTGAGCTTCTTGTCGAGATCCACCCGCTTCTACGGGGTATGTACACCGAGGCGATACGGCGTGAGCTCCTCGGAGATAAACTGGAAGCGATCTGTCGCTATATCGAAAATCTATTCACGGCTCCTGACGGGTCTCCTATCGTCTCCCCGGATCTGAGGAGTGCTGAAACACGCAAGTTCAACATCAACCTCATGGTCTCGGGTGTTCTTTTCAGGATTTCTCTCACAAGACCGGAGGACCTCTCGGGAGTAATCGATGAGATCAAGAGCTCTCTTTTACGCGCGATTGCCGAGGTGGCGCTGCCGGGAAGTGCGACATGAAGCCGAAGTATAAGAGACGGCTCTACGTGCTGATCCCGGTGATTGTTGTTGTTGCGATATTCAGTATTGCGGCCATCCGCTTTCTCATCGGCAGAAACGAGGTGGATCAAGAAATTACCGCTCTGCCGGTGGTAATCGGCTCACCGGTCCGCAGAAGCGTTGAGGAAACACTCCGGTATCCCGGTACACTCGCATCAAGTGAGACGGTTACCGTTGTCCCAAAGATTGCCGGAAGGGTC
>CAZHXC010000542.1:0-2528 GCA_964536145.1 uncultured Spirochaetales bacterium
ATAATCCGGGGTAATTCTACAGTAGGTAACCAGGGGTTCGCCGATGGGGTTGAAGCTCACATCGGTACGAATTCCGGCAAATTGGGCAATGCGGTCCCAACGCGGGTCCAGTCCAAAGGTTTCCAAATCGTACCAGAAGAAAGTCATCTCATCAGTCCTTTACTTTCAGCGCGGTCAATATCGCTACAATCACCCCGATAAAGACTACCAGGAAGGTCCGCTGGTAGGCCTGTACGGCGGATGCGTATTTCACCAAACCGTTTTCCAGCACCACCCCCGCAATTGTTGGACCGAGCAATACACCGCCAAAACGCACGGAGCTGTAAAACCCCGCGCCGGCACCGGTTCTTTCATGTGGAATCTGTGCCATTGCCGCCCTGTGGAGCGGCGCGAGCGTACCCCCGGCGCCAAGGCTGTGTATCATCAGAACGGGAATCAAATAGACGTAGGATATCGAATCACCAATCAGCGCCAGAAAAATCAATACCGCACCTTGAATCGACAGCCCGGTGATCACGATGGTCCTGGTTCTCTGCCGGTCGGAGAGCGCGCCGCCAATTCTCATCGAAATAAAGTGAGCAAGAAAAATCGCCGCTATGATGGCGCCTACCCACGAGGCGCTCAATCCATGAATCTCCGTCAGATAGAGCGGGACGAGTATGTTGAAACCACTCATCACGAACATGCGTATTGCCGAACACATGGTGGCAGGAAGGAAATCATCGTATCGCAGCATGTCGATCGGAATAATAGGATTTGCAGCCCTCCGTTCCCACAAGATCAGGAACAGAAGCGCCACCGCGGCTCCCGTCACGAGCCGCCAGTCAGTGAGAGGATCTCTTCCGGTGATGGGCCTGCTCGAGAGATAGAATACAAATAACGTCAGAAAACAGGCGAAGGCGAACGCGCCTACCCAGTCAAAGCTGGTTAACAGATTTCGGTAGGTCTCCCGGCTTTGATTGTGAGATTGTGGTGCGGATAACAACTTCCACACGACAACCACGGCGATGACCGCTATGCCCAGTATTGGAAGGTATATCGAGCGCCAGTTGAAGCGATCAATCAGGAAACCGGCCACAAAAGGACCGATCATCGAGACAAAGGCGCCGGTGGAGTTCCACTTACCGAGCGCCGCGCCCCGTTCCTCATCAGGAAATCGATTTGCAATGGTCGCGATACACAGCGGCGATATGCCGGCGACGCCAACCGCCTGGATTACGCGTCCGGCAATGATAAGGCCGATTTCAGAAGAAAAGAGAACGAGCAGTGTGCCGGCGGAAAAGATGAATATTTCCGCTATGAAAAGCCGCCGCTTGCTTATCCGGTCACCAAGCCGGCCGTAGAGGGGCATGAACACCATGTACGCCAGCGTATAAGCGGTATCCAGCCACGCGGTGGAATCAGCGGGAAGATTGAAGGTGCTCCTGATTGTAGGTATGGCAACCCTGAACATCGAGAGATTTGAGACAACGATAATGAATGGCGCCATCAGGACAAATAGAAGCTTTCTCTGTGATGCTTTCATCTATTGCTAATTCTATTTTTTATAGCTGAGTGTCACAACCGCCTGATTGAGGCGCTTTGTGCCGTAGATCGGCCGATGAGTGTACTCATCTTGCGTAATGTCGACTTGCCTCATTACTGGACGAAGACCACCCATTGTCATTATATTGAAGGTGAACTGAGGGGGTGCACCGGATTCGACTGGAGGATTGTACGGTTGTAGACCGCAGGCGGAGCGTCAGTCTCCTGAAACCTGACAACCCTTTAATTGCCAATAACGACAATTATTCTTTCGCCGCTGCTGCGTAAGTAGTGCGACGACGGGCGCCACGGATGCTGTTCTGAAGCCGTGGATGGCTTGTAAGAAACCAGGACTTCACCGACTATCGCGTGCGGCCGGTAGCCGGGACAACAATAGCCGTACTTGGGTTGCGGACAGTTGTGTTCCTTGACTTTCCCGCAGCCTGAAAAATTAAAAAGGAACTATGCCTGTAGAAGTTTACCGCCTGCCCTTTAGGACGCGGGTTCGACTCCCGCCACCTCCATAAAGGCCCGGAGGTCAGTTTTCTGACCGACGGGCCTTTTTCTAGTTCGAGCGGGAGTCGAACGTGAGGGAGCGGCGCGAGTGATTAACGAGCGCAAAATCTCAGGGATGAGATTTTAGCGACGGAGCCTGGCCCGGAAGGAGCGATCAGGAGGATTGCGACTGGAGGGGACTCCCGCCACCAGTCGGACAAGCAATATTACCGCTTGATCCGTCTCGATCTGCATTGTGTATTCGATAGTATGGGATAGTCCCAAAGCTTCATAGCGAGAAATCTTGTCATTAGTTCTGGACGGAAGCGCTGAACCGAAACCTGCTTGTAATATTCTTTCATATTTCTTATTTTAAGATATGAGGTTAAGTTAAAATAAAGCGCATTCTTATTTTCACTTCCGGATGTAGAGGATGAAGCGAAAAATCCAAGGCAGGTACATGACCATATCGACGGTAGGCGAGAAAGTCCAGGCCTTTGTGCCCACAC
>CAZHXC010000543.1:0-2528 GCA_964536145.1 uncultured Spirochaetales bacterium
CCAACCGTTTTTCAAGATTCCGTGGCTGGAGGCGATGCTCGGTTGCCCGATTACGATGACCGAGGGTCAGATCTGGAACGAACACTACCCCGGTGGTGCGGAGGCCTTCCTTCAAAAGAAGCATAATGTGGAGCACGACCCCTGGTTTGAGCTCTACTGCGAGTTTCTGAAACAGCTCGCCGCCCGGCTGGAGAGCCGCTTTCCGGTGACCGCCAACACACTCCTCAGAGGTCCGAGCGATCTGGTTGCCGCGGTTGTGGGTGTGAGTGAAGCATGCATGGCCTGGGTGGATGACCCGGGGCTGATGGCGAAAGTACTACGGGTCTGTACCGATGCCCACCTGGCTGTGGTCGAAGCCGGCTACAAGTACCTGGAACCGTTTGCTCAAGGTCCCGAGGAAGGTGGTTTCATAAATGGATGGGGCATCTGGACACCGGGTCCGGTATCACGGATGCAAGCTGATCACTCGACCCTTCTTTCGCCGGATATGTACTCCGAGCAGATCCTCCCGTATGATCTGGAGGTCATCCGCTCCTGCCCCTACTGTATTTTTCACTTGCACAATCCCGGGTTGCACGTCGCTCCGGCTCTCCTGGAGATCGATGAGCTCGATGTTATCGAAGTGGTGGTAGATCCCTATCCAAAAGAAGAACGCAAACCCTACGAGATGGAGATGTACAAACGGATTCTCGAAAAGAAGCCCCTCATCCTCGATGTCAACTTCCCAAGTCTCGAGGAAGCCGACTGGGTGTTAGGAGAGCTCTCTCACCGCGGGCTCAATATGAACGCCCGTTTTTCACAGGAAACGATGGCGAAGGTGCCCGATGACACGCCTGCGGCACAAGCGTATTTGCTTGAAGGGTGAAACTTGCATCTGAGCCATGTGTCCGCGCCGGCGGCGCGCAGCCGGCGCTCGGGCGCCCTCGCTTGAACCCGCCGGCCCCTTTGCGAACTATGATTGTCTCACGATGACAACTACAAGATTTACTTCCCCGGAGCGTCGGCTGATTGCCGGACTGACGCTCGTTTTTTTCGGCTCGATACTGGATCTCATGATGTTCAGTATCGCTCTTCCTCATATACGTATCGAGTACGGTCTCCCTGCGGATACCGCCTCGTGGCTCACGATTGTCTTCAACATGCCGTACATCCTGCTCATGCCGTTCTACGGGCGTTTAGGTGATCTTCTTGGCAAACGGCGGGTGCTTATCACCGGCGCGGCGGTATTTGCCGCAGGCTCGATCACTTGCCTCTTTGCCGGGACTGTGCCGTTGCTCGTGGCAGGCAGAATCGTTCAAGGATCAGGCGCAGCGGCGATCAGCCCGCTCTGTCTGTCGATCATTACCGAGCAGATAGGACAGGAGAAACGCGGGAAGGCCATTGGCACATGGAACTCCTTTGGGCCGATAGCCGGGATACTCGGACCGCTCGCGGCGGGGCTACTCATCGAACTTGTCGGATGGCGGAGTATCTTCGTGCCCTCGGCGCTGTGCGTCGCATTGTCGTTCCCGGTGATGCTCAAGCTCCTACCGAAGGACGACACGGCAACCGGAGCGATGCGTGTTTTCCGCTCCTATGACTGGGCGGGCTTTGGGTTTTTTGCGGCCGGCCTCTTTTCTATAATTCTTTATGTTTCAAGCCGCGTGGTAACCGGCAGAGAGCCGTTTACAGACTGGCGGCTTCTTATTCCCGCCTGTGTCTCGATTGTACTTTTTGTGCTCCGTGAACGCAGAACCGCCGTCAGGTTTATCGATCTCTCGCTGCTCAGGAAGAGGAATTTCACCATCGCTTCGCTGTGCATCGGCATACGCATGTTTCTTCTTCGCGGCATCGATTTTCTCATTCCCCTGTTTATTACCGAGATATACGGCTTTACCGCCACGAGAACCGGCGTGCTCATAGCCGTCCATTCCGGATTTCTCCTCCTGACCATGCGTTTGGGCGGGATTGTTGCCGACAAGCTGTCTAACAGGTACCCGGCATTGTTTGGGCTCCTCTTCCAGGCTGTGAGCTTTGGGATGCTGGCATTTGTTGCGGGGGCAACCAACTTTGCGCCGCTGCTTGTGGCGCTCGCTTTCAGCGGCAGCGCGGCCGGCCTGTCTATCGCTACACTGCATCATACCGCGCTTCACGGCGTTGCTCCAAAGAACGCCGGAGCAGCCGCGGGGCTCCACAGCATGATCCGCTTTATCGGTGCGCTCTTTGGCGCGGCGGTGGCCGGGGTCGCGCTCGAACAGGGAATGGGAATCTTCCCCGGAAGCGGGATGGCATACCGCACGCCGTTTATCGTCATGGCATCTGTGGGTGGGGTGGGATTTCTGCTTGCGCTTTTCTTGAAGGAAATAGAACGGGTTTCACCACCGGACGCGCACCACCAATAGCGCGAGGTTTCCAGGTTGTCTTCCGGGCTGCTCAACCGACAACCGCCACACGATGGAGATATTCTGCAGAAATCGCTTTACCGCATGCGACGAGAGCAACTGATGAAATATCGATACCAGCGGTGTGCCCTTGGAACTCCTTTTCAA